>URZN01000297.1 GCA_900552345.1 uncultured Collinsella sp.
AGCGACCGGTCGTTGCCGTGTCAGAACTCGGCAGATACGTCACGCTGTGCTGGCCTGCATTGAGCGAGAAATCGCCCTGGGCTTGCAGCAGCTTGTCCTCAAAGCCCGAGCCGGCCCATTGCCACTCCTTTCTATTTCTGGGTCCATCTTCTCACTGCTGGCGACCAAAAATGATCCGTTTTCCTCCGTCCCCGAGGGATCATTGTTAGTACTTGAAGAAGCCCTCGCCCGAGCTTTCGCCCAGCTTGCCTTCGTCGAGCATCTGCTTGAGGACGGATGCCATGGCCTTAAAGTTGTAGGGCATCATCATCTTTTTGAGCAGCGGGCTCACCAGGCCCGGGACCTTCTGATACTGCATGACGATGTTGTAGGCCGTCTGGATGCCCACCGTGTCGAATACGCGGAGCGGGCCCTTGGGAGCGCCGGTGCCGCGCGTCCATGCGAGGTCGATGCTCTTGGGGTCACTCACGCCCGAGACATACAGGTCAAGGCCCGAGAGCAGCCACGGCACCAGCATAGAGTTGAGCAGGTAACCGTTCTTTTCCTTGTTGACGGGAAGTGCCAGCATGCGAATGTCGTTGGCGAAGTCGACGAGCTCGTCGAAATAGCGCTTGTCGGTCTGGTCCTGGGCCATGACCTCGGTCATGGTGTTCTTCCAGATGGAGTTGGCAAAGTGCAGCGACAGGTACTTCTCGGGGCGACCAGTGTACTTGGCAAAGGTGCTCGGCAGCAGCGTAGAGGAGTTCGTCACGATGACGGTCTTTTGCGGCAGAACCGGGGCGAGCTTCTTGTAGAAGTCGATCTTTGCCTGTGTGTCCTCGGCCATAGACTCGATGACCAAGTCGGCGTCGGCAACGGCCTTGGCGAGGTCGAGCTCCAGCTTGAGTGTGGAGTAGGCACGCTCAACGGCGGCGAGCGCCGCCTCCCTGTCGAAGGTCTGGTCGCTATCGGCGATACCGGCACACCACTCGCCCGTACCGTCCGCCATACCCTCGATTGCCGCGATGTACTCCTCGCGCACATGATCGATCTTGGGCTGGGTGCGGCCGATGCTGCCCTCGCTGCGCAGCCAAATCGTTACATCAAAGCCGCAGTAGGCAGCCTGAAAGGCAATCTGGCTTCCTAACACGCCGCCGCCGGCAACACAAACGGTCTTGTAGCTCATAGGAACAGTCCTCTCTTACGTAATTCCATAGATGTGTATTTATTCAACCGTAAGGGGACTGCACGCTGGGGGTGGGTTCTATAAACGGACGGTAATTTGCGGCGAACGGCTACATCTGTTCATTAACTCTCGATTTTGAGGGCATTTTTTGACGCTGCTGAACCGCTGTTTTCGGAAGTGCGGGGAAAAATCGGGATTCGCCGACCAGACCGGCTTTTTTTACAACAAAACCGCAGGTCGTGAGAGTCTAAAAAGGCGGTGTGCTCAGGAGGTTCGCGTTTTTTCCCGCACTTCCGAAATTCGAGTGCACAGAAGGCTGCGACAAAACGATTTACGCAACATATGTCCAGCAAAAACGGGCGGTAGCCGGTACGGCTACCGCCCGTTTGTCTCATATCTAGCCCAAAGCAGGCCAGTTACTTCTTAATGCCGCGTCCCAGGCGCTCAGCGACCGACGCCACGGCACTCTCGTCGACCGAGCCGCAGCTCACGCAGCCATCGTGGGCACGCATCTGGCCGGTGACCTCGTCCATCGCGAGCGGCGCCACCTTCTCGAGCTTAAAGCCCTTGCCGGCGCGCATGTTTTCCTTGGCCACGCTGATCATGAGCTTAATGCGGTTGAGCTGGTTGACCTCGGACGCACCGGGGTCGTAGTCCACCGCGACAATGTTGCTCTCGGGGTGCTGGCGGCGCAGCTCCTTGATTACGGCCTTGCCCACCACGTGATTGGGCAGGCACGCGAAGGGCTGCGTGCAGATGATATTGGGTGCGCCGTGGTCAATCAGGTCGAGCATCTCGGCCGTAAGCAACCAGCCTTCGCCCATGTTGTTGCACACCGAAAGCACCGTACGGGCCTTGTCGGCCATGGTGCCGATGCGCTCGGGCGCCTCAAAGCGGCGGGACTTCTCGAGCATCTCCTCCACCGGCGTACGCATCCAGTCCACGAGCTTAATAAGCGCTTGCATGCCCGCGCGCGTAGTGGCAGAGCTTCCCAGCTCGTCCTTCTGCAGCTCGGCATTGCTCATGGAGTACAGGAAGAAGTCGAGCAGGCCCGGCACCACGGCCTCGCAGCCCTCGCGCTCGATAACGTCGACCACGTGGTTGTTGGTGATGAGGTAGCCGTCCTCGGTCATCACGACGCCCGAGCCGGTACCCAAGCCCTGGAGCTGGCCGCCCGCATCGGCGTAAGTTTCCACGTATACCACGGACGGCAGGCACTTGGCGGCCACGGCCTCAGCCAGGGTCGCGTCATCGTTGGTGTTGATGACAGTCTGGGTAGCGGAAGGGGTGCCCGTGGCCTCGGCGGTGGCGGGGTCGATGATGGCGCCCTGCACGCCGAACGCGAGCATGCAGGCGAGCGCGGCGCCGGCGAATCCGGTGAGGAAGGAGCGGCGGCCGAACTTCGGCTTGGCGGCGGCGGTGTTCTCG
>URZN01000298.1 GCA_900552345.1 uncultured Collinsella sp.
CTCCCAAGTCGCGACACCCTCGGCGAGCTCGGACTTGGCCTCGTCGACCGTCTGGAAGGTGGGGGCGGGCTGCTTGCCACAGAAAATGGCGTTAACGCAGTCGGTGGACTGGTAGACGCGCTCGGCCACAGCAAGCGCCATGTTGGCGTCGGCCGGATAGTAGGCATTCACGATATGCGTGTCGTTGGCCTTGTTGAGCAGCAGGTCGATAAAGCCGGGATCCTGGTGCGAGAAGCCGTTGTGGTCTTGGCGCCACACGTGGCTCGACAGCAAAATGTTGAGACCGCTGATGGGAGCACGCCACGGAATCTCGCGCTTAGTGGCCTCGAGCCACTTGCAGTGCTGGTTGACCATGGAATCGACCACATGGACAAAGCTCTCATAGGAGCTCCACACACCGGAGCGGCCGGTGAGCACGTAGGCCTCGAGGAAACCCTCGCACTGGTGCTCGGACAGCTGCTCGACAACCTTACCGGAACCGGCCAGCAGCTCGTCGTTGGCCTCGTCCTCGTAGAAGCCGGCATCCCACTGCTTCTTGGTCACCTTGTAGGCAGCCTGTAGGCGGTTGGACGCGGTCTCGTCGGGACCGAAGATGCGGAAATCGTCCATGTTCTTGGCCAGAACGTCGGCAGTGTACTCGCCAAAGACGCGGGCGGCCTCGGTGGAGCCCCAGCCGTGGCCCTTACTTGCGACGGGGATCTCGTGGGCGTGAATATCGGGCAGTTCGAGCTCGCGGCGCACCTTGCCGCCGTTTGCGTTGGGATTGGCGCCGATGCGCAGCTCGCCGGTCGGCATAAAGGCCGTCACCTCGGGGCGCACCTGGCCCTCGGGCGTAAAGAGCTCCTCGGGCTTGTAGGAGCGCAGCCACTCGCGCAGCACGCGGAAGTGCTCGTGGGTGTCCTTGGCACTCGCCAGCGGCACCTGATGCGCGCGCCAGGAGTCCTCGGTCTTCTTGCCGTCGATCTGCTTGGGGCAGGTCCAACCCTTGGGCGTACGGAACACAATCATGGGGTAAGCCGGGCGGACCACGGTCTCGCCTGCGGCGGCCTGGGCCTGTGCGGTGGCCTTGATGTCGCAAATCTCATCGAAGACCTGCTCAAACAGGGCAGCGAAACGCTCGTGGATGCTTGCATGGCTCTCGTCGTCAAAACCGGCGACAAAGAAGTGCGGCTTGTAGCCCATGCCCTCAAAGAACTTGGTGAGTTCTTCGTCGGACACGCGGGCAAGAATGGTGGGGTTGGCGATCTTATAGCCGTTGAGGTGCAGGATCGGCAGGACGATACCGTCGGTTGCCGGGTTCACGAGCTTGTTGGACTGCCAAGAGGTCGCGAGCGGACCGGTCTCGGACTCGCCGTCGCCCACCACGGCCACGGCCAGCAGGCTCGGGTTGTCCATGACGGCGCCGTAGGCGTGGCTGAGCGTGTAGCCGAGCTCGCCGCCCTCGTGGATGGAGCCAGGCGTCTCGGGCGCAAAATGGCTCGGGATGCCACCGGGATAAGAGAACTGGCGGAAGAACTTCTGCAGGCCTGCCTCGTCATTGGTGATGTCGGGGCGAATCTCACGGTAGGTGCCATCGAGCAGCGACTGGGCGGTGCCGGCGGGGCCACCGTGGCCCGGGCCCATCAAGAAAATGGCGTTCTGGTTGTGGTCGGCAATAAGGCGGTTGACGTGGCCGAACAGGAAGTTGATGCCGGGCGTGGTGCCCCAGTGACCGACCAGGCGGTGCTTAACGTCCGGGCGACCAAAGTCGCGCACCTCACCGGTTTTCTCGTCGACAAAGTCGGGGCGCATGAGCGGATTAGAGCGAAGGTAGATCTGACCGACGGACAGATAGTTCGATGCGCGCCAATACAGGTCGACGCCCTCGAGCTCGGAAGCCGGTACCTCGTGGCCCAGCTTTTGCCACGGCGTCCCCAGTGTTTTAGCCATTGTTTATGTCCCTTCGCTGTGCGGTCACCCTCCGATACGGCAACCTTTCGTTGGGACTAGTATATTTGCTAAAACGTTTTATCATGGTGAAAAAACGTTTTACCATACTGATTTGCCATATGGACAGGCAAAAGCAGACATTCACCTGCGGCATTGCCTGTCACAGGTGCTCCACATTCAGTCTCTGTAAATTGATAAACGCGTTTAGTTGTGTTTAGTAAGCTCGAGCACGCTGTCCTTAACGATAAGCGCCGGCTCCAGAACGACCTCTTCGGCACGTCTACCGCCCCTACCGGCAAGACGCTTGGACATGCAGCCAAAAGCATGCTCCGCGAGGACACCAGGATCCTGCTCAATCGCGGTCAGCGCCGGCTCAAAGAGAACGTCGGCCGCCGAGTTGTCATAGCTTACGACCGAGATATCGCCTGGGATGCTCTTCCCCATCTCGTGCAAGCGCTTGAGCAGACCGAGGGCAATGTTATCCGAGCTTGCGAACACGGCGGTGGCGTCAGTTGCGAGCACCGCCTCCGAGGCCTCGTAGGCACTCGGAATGTAGTACTCGCTCTCAAACTCCAAACGCGCATCGATGGGCAGCCCCACCTCGCGCAGTGCACGCTCGTAGCCGGCAAGACGCTTACGACCCGTATTGGAAC
>URZN01000299.1 GCA_900552345.1 uncultured Collinsella sp.
TAGGCTCCGGTCTCGTGGGCTCGGAGATGTGTATAAGAGACAGGGCTTTGACGGCTTCAACAACCCGTGCGTTCACGAGATTCATCGCAATACTGGCAATCTCATCCTTGGGAAGCCGCTCTCCGAGCTCCTTCTCGAGTCGCATGACGATAAACTGGGCAGCCTTGTATTCCTTCGGATACGTCTCCCGCACTTCATAGGCAAGAGGCATCGCGATGCGGACCCCCTTTTGGGCTCGCGCAACGGCAAACGACAGGTGATCAGCCATGAACAGCGTCGCATTGGTCGAGAGGTCGTAGGGCAGTTCGTTGGCAACGATGTCCATAACTTTCGCCGCAAACATCACGATATCCGAGGGAAGATCCCTCATGACATCTTGTCCTTTAGGATCAATGTCGTAAAACGTATGCTCGATTTTAGAAAGAGGGAGCTCTCGAGGAAAATCTCCGCCGAAACCGACGCCCCTGCCCATGGCGATGACATCTCGCCCCTGTCCGTCACGGCAAAGAACCGCGTTGTTGTTAAGCTTTTTAATTGCAAGCATGGTGAACCTCCTTTCAAGAACACTCACAGAAAAAGGCATGATAGCCAATAGCAGTGCTATTGCGGTCATGCCTTACGTAACAATCCGTGTTGTATTGCTCTTGGGCATGCCTCCACACAGGAGTAACAATCCAAGATGCAAAATGCATTATAGCGCTCTCCCCGCCCCGGGGACCATCGGGCTGGCGAACGGTAGATGTCGGCCCGCCAGCGGCCACATCGAGCAGATGGGCGTGCTTCGATCCCGAGCCTAGCCTAGGATGCGGGCCATGCGCGCCTTGAACTCGGACAGGAAGCGCGGGGCATCCACGGTCAGTGCCACAAGCGCGCTCTTGTCTGGATCGGATAGGCGGCGCTCGTCGCAAATGGTGCGGCCGCGATACTCGCCGAGCAGGTCGACGCGCAGGTTACAGCCGAGCGCACCCACGAGCGTGGGGTCGATCGCCACAGCGACGGCAAGCGGATCGTGCAGCGCGCAACCACCCAGGTAGGGTGCGTTCATCTCGTACGAGCCAATGTAGTGCTCGACCATGCTCGCAAATGCGCAGCCCGCCATGGTGCCCGAACCCGTCCAGCCGGCAATGTCGCGGCGTGTGAGCACCACGCGATGCGTCACGTCCAGACCCACCATGGTGAGCTTACGGCCCGAGCGCAGCACCGCGTCGGCTGCCTCGGGGTCGCTCGCCATATTGGCCTCGGCGCCCGCGCTCACGTTGCCGGGCACGGTAAGGGCGCCGCCCATCACGACCACGCGGCCGATGGACATCATCGCCGCCGCATCGCGCTCCAGGGCGAGCGCCAGGTTGGAGAGCGGGCCAGTCGCTACGTAGACCAGATCGGGACCATAGGTGCGCGCGGCATCGATCAGATAATCGACCGCAGCGTTGCCGTCGGCCGAGGTCGCCCCCACCGGCTCGTAGGGCGACGCGGGCACGCTCGCGCCGCCGATGCCGTTCTTGCCGTGAATGAGCGCGGTGGACGCCGGCGGCGTATAGGGCTCAGTCGCCTGCAGAGGACGGTCGGCACCCAGGTACACCGGAACCTCGGGGCGACCCAGCAGATCGAGCACCGCCAGGCAATTGTGCGCCGATTGCTCGACGCGCACGTTACCAAAGCACGTGGTGATGCCCACGAGCTCCACCTCGGGGCTCGCGATGGCATAGGCCAGCGCCATCGCATCGTCAACACCCATATCCAGATCAAGGATCAGCTTCTTGATTGCCATTGTTCTACTCCGCTTCTCCGTCTTTATCGTTTAACCAAACCAATGTTCAACTTCGGCGCGCGTGGGAATCGATTGCTGAGCGCCCAGGCGCGACACCGTCACTGCCGAGGCGCGAGCACCCGCGGCCATGCACTCAAAGAGCGGCAAGCCCTCTAGGCGAGCCGCCGCCAACGCGCCGATAAACGTATCGCCGGCGGCCGTGGTATCGACTACCGTGCTCGAAAGTGCCGGCATGCGCAGCAGATCACCGCCATCGCCGAGCGTAACCGAGCCGGCGCCGCCCAACGTGATGACCGCGGCGCCGGCGCCCTTAGCAAGCAGGGCGTTGAGCGCGGTGGCGCAGCTCTCATCATCTGCGGGCAAGATGCCCGTCAGAACCTGGCACTCAGTCTCGTTGGGGCAGACCAAGTCGACCGCAGGCCAGGCCTCCGCAGGCAACTCACAGGCAGGCGCTGGATTAAAGATCGTATAGAACCCCAGCTCGTGAGCGCAGAAAAGCGCCTCGGCAGTCGCTGCAAGGTCACATTCGCCCTGGGCGATAAAGACGCTTCCGGCAGCCGGGGCAATCTTGCTGGCGTCGCCGTCGAGCTCATCGGCCACCAGACGCCTCAGCGCGCGGGCAACGTCCTCGCCCGTAAGCGCATGATTGGCTCCCGGCGACAGCACGATGCGGTTGTCGCCCTCACAGCGAATGATGGTCGCCGTTCCCGTCTCCACATCATCGCGACGCGCCACAAAGTCACAGTCCACGCCGGCGTCTTGGAGCTGTCTCTTATACACATCTCCGAGCCCACGAGACCGGAGCCTATCTC
>URZN01000300.1 GCA_900552345.1 uncultured Collinsella sp.
TCTCCGTCGGTGAGGATTTCCTCGTGCTGCTCATGGTAGGCATCGAGCGCCTTTTGCCAACGGATCTCGCTCATGCCCCAGTCCTCGTCGAGCTCGCCCAGATCGCGCACGTGTCCACGGGCTGCAAGGGCCACGCGGCGGAAGAGTGCATTGCGCACCAACAGCGTGCAGCCGCGACGGTCCGCAACGACCTCGTTGATGCCCTGCGGCGGTGCGGCGTCGAGTGCAGCGGGGTTGCCGGCGTTCTCCCACTCGTCCACCAGACTCGAGTCGACCGAGCGCACCACAAAGCCGAGCCACGAAATGATGTCGCGCAGGCGCTCGTCGCGCTTCTCGATGGGCACGGTGCGATCGAGGGAGCGGTAGGCCTCGGCTAGGTAGCGCAGCAAAATGCCCTCGGAGCGGGCGATGCCGAGCTTTTGGATATAGCCCTTAAAATCGCTCGCGCTCTCCAGCATGTCGCGCAGGACGCTCTTGGGCGAGAGCTGGTAGTCGTTGGCCCAAGGTACTTCTTGGCAGTACTTGTCGAAGGCGGCATCGAGTAAGTCCTCGAGCGGCTTTTCGTAGGTGACATCCTGGATGCGCTCCAGGCGTTCCTCATATTCGACGCCGTCAGCCTTCATTTCGGCCATCGCGCGGTCGCGCGCGGCGCGCTCCTGTGCGCGCAATACCTGCTTGGGGTCCTCGAGCGTAGCCTCGACCATCGAGATGAGGTCCATGGTATAGGTCTCACTCTCGGGGTCGAGTAGCTCCAGCGCGGCAAGCAAAAACGGCGAGAGCGGCTGGTCGAGCGCAAAGTCCTCGGGCAGGTCGACCGTCAGCGCGTAGTCGATGTCCGGCGCGGCGTCAGCCGGAGCGTCGGGTGCGGTCGGCACCTCGGTGCGCACGACGACGCCGGAGTCGATGAGCGTGGCGAAGATCTCGTCGGCACGAACCTCGAGTTTTGCCTTTTCCTCGAGCGTTTGCAGGCTTGTCTCGATGAGGTCGTGCACGCGGGCGCGGGCATCGCCGCCCTGCTCGACCACGCTAATCACCATGGAGTGTGTGATGCGAAGTCGCGGCTTGAGCGTCTCGGGCTGAGTCTCAATCAGGCGCTCAAAGGTCTGCTTGTTCCAGGTGACAAAGCCCTCGGGGGCCTTCTTCTTTTTAATCTTGCGGAGCTTTTTGGGGTCGTCGCCCGCCTTGGCCATGAGCTTGGCGTTCTCGATCTCGTGCTCCGGGGCCTCGGCGATGACCATGCCCTCGGTGTCAAAGCCCGAGCGACCGGCGCGACCAGCGATTTGATGGAACTCACGGGCGCGCAGGCGACGCATCTTGTAGCCGTCGAACTTGGTGAGAGCGGTGAGGACCACGGTGTGGATGGGCACGTTGATGCCGACGCCGAGCGTATCGGTGCCGCAAATGACGGGCAGCAGGCCCTGCTGCGCCAGGCGCTCGACCAGGAGGCGATAGCGCGGCAGCATACCGGCGTGGTGCACGCCGACGCCGCAGCCGAGCAAACGCTTGAGGATCTTGCCGAAGGCCGTCGAGAAGCTCGTACCCTTGGCTGCCTCCTTGATGGCCTCGCGCTGCTCCTTGCTGGCAATGCCAAAGTTGGCGAGCGACTGTGCCGTCGCAAGTGCGGCGTCCTGGCTAAAGTGCACGATGTAGAGCGGGGCCTCGCCGCGGCGCATCGCGAGCTCGACGGTGCCCTCGAGCGAGGTCGTCACGTAGTCGTAGCTCAGCGGCACGGGGCGTGGGGCATCGACGACCAAGTCGCAGGTAGCGCCGGTGTGTTCCTCGAGCGAGGCGGCGATCGCGGTGACATCGCCGAGCGTGGCGCTCATGAGCATGAATTGCGTGTGAGGCAGGGTGAGCAGCGGCACCTGCCAGGCCCAACCGCGATCAGGGTCGGCAAAGTAGTGGAACTCGTCCATGGCCACGCAGCCCACGTCGGCATCTTCGCCCTCGCGCAGTGCGTCGTTGGCAAGGATCTCTGCCGTGCAGCAGATGACGGGTGCCTTGGTGTTGATATGCGTGTCGCCGGTGATCATGCCTACGTTATCGCGGCCGAGCACCTGCACAAGGTCGAAAAACTTCTCGCTGACCAGAGCCTTGATGGGAGCCGTGTAGTAGCAGCGCTTGCCCTGAGCCATGCCCATAAAGAGCATACCCAGCGCGACAAGCGACTTGCCCGATCCGGTCGGTGTTCCCAAAATGACATGGTCACCGGCGGCTAGATCCATGAGGGCCTCTTCCTGGTGGTCCCACAGCTCAATACCGCGATTGCTCGTCCATTCAAAGAAGCGTTCGAAGGCCTGGTCGGGCGTGAGCCACGGTTCGGGCTCGCTGCCGTCCTCGGGCTCCCACCAGGTGGGGGAGAGCGCTCCGAGCGAGCCGAACTCAGCCTCGGTGCCCGTGCCGCCCGAGAACGAGCTGGCGGCGCCGGCGCCGGAAACGGTGCTGGCGGAAGTATCTGTCGTGGTCTGTGCCATGTGGTTGCTTTCTCTCGCGTTTGTCCGCCAACTATTATGGCGTAGCGGCGGCGCGGGGTGCCAGCGCGCGAGAAAATGCAGGAAATGGGCGTTCTG
>URZN01000301.1 GCA_900552345.1 uncultured Collinsella sp.
GGCATACGAGATAGGCTCCGGTCTCGTGGGCTCGAGATGTGTATAAGAGACAGGTCTTTACCAATGCCGGCACCGGTGTTCTGCTTACGGGCATGGTCCGCGCGCACGCAACCGGTGAGTGCGACCGTTGCCTGGAGCCCGCTTCGTTTGATATCGCCGGTGAGATTGAGGAATTCTATCTCTTTAACGAGCCCGAGGACCCCGAGGCCTACGAAGACGGCTACGAGCTGCTGGGCGAGGATCGCATCGTCGATCTGGGCGAGCCCATCAACGACGCGGTCGTCATGGACACGCCGTTCGTTGTCCTGTGCAAGCCCGATTGTCGCGGCCTATGCCCCACGTGCGGCATCAATCTCAACGTCGAGCAATGCGATTGCGCCGCTCAAGCAGAGGCCGAATGGGCCGCTGCCACGGAAAATCCATTTGCAGCATTGAAGAATCTCAAGCTTGACGAGTAAAACTGTGGTAGTATCGCTACTTGCGCGTAATCGCCACACTGGATAGTTCATAAGGAAGGTCACTATGCCCGTACCTAAACAAAAGCAGGGTCGTATCCGCACTCACACCCGCCGTTCCGCCAACATGAAGATCTCGGCTGCGGCTCAGTCCACGTGCCCCCGTTGCGGTGCTGTCAAGCTCCCGCATCACGTGTGCCCCAGCTGCGGTTTCTACAAGGACCGCGAGGTTATCGTTACCGAGTAACTGTATACTCTGGATGCGATGCCGTTCCAACTGGAACCACAATGGCCGGCTCAATGAGTCGGCCATTTTTGTATAAGGAGCATGTATATGAGTAACGTTCGCGTTTG
The DNA here is from genome assembly GCA_900552345.1 of uncultured Collinsella sp. Classification (GTDB taxonomy): domain Bacteria; phylum Actinomycetota; class Coriobacteriia; order Coriobacteriales; family Coriobacteriaceae; genus Collinsella. The sequence continues at coordinate 810 of URZN01000301.1, forward strand.
TGTAGACGTTGTGGGCGGAGACGAGAAACCTCAGGTTGTTCTTGATGGTATCGAGGCTGCGCTTGCCGCCGATCCCGATATCGAGGTCTTGGCCGTCGGTCCTGCAGAGATCGTGAACCCCTTTGCCGCGGCTCACGCTCGCGTTGAGGCCTTGGAGGCGCCCGATGTCATCGCCATGGATGACGATCCCATTCGAGCCGTGATGACCAAGCGCAAGTCCTCGATCGTGCTTGCCTGCCGCGCCATTAAGAAGGGCAACGCGGATGCGTTCTTCTCTGCCGGCTCCACCGGTGCCATGACCGCTGCCGCTACCGCCTACGTGACGCCATTTAGGTATCAGGCCGAAGGCAAGAAGCAGCCGGTGCGTCCGTGCCTCACCAATGCACTGCCCAACCGCGCCGGTGGCCTGACGGTCCTGTGCGACATGGGCGCCAACCCCGATGTCGAGGTTGACGACATGGTGCGTTTTGCCCAGATGGGTAGCGCCTATGCACGCGTCGTCTTGGGCATTGAGCAACCCCGCGTCGGTCTGCTCGGCAACGGCACCGAGGATGAGAAGGGCTCCAACTTTACCAAGGCGTGCTTCCCTGCCATGAAGGCCGCCGTTCCCGGCTTTGTGGGCAACTGCGAGGGTACTGACCTGACCTCGGGTAACTTTGACGTCGTCGTTGCCGATGGCATGTCGGGTAACATCGCGCTTAAGGCAACCGAGGGCGCCGCTAAGTTTTTGCTGCAAGAGCTCAAGGGTGCCTTTATGGCTTCGCTGGGCACCAAGATCGCCGCGTTGCTCATCAAAAAGCAGATGCGCGAGATCAAGGCAAAGCTCTCGGGCGATGCTAAGGGTGGCGCGATTCTGCTGGGCCTGCGTGGCGTGGTGCTGATCGGCCACGGTGCCACCTCTGTCGAGGCCGTCAAAAACGGTACGCTCGCCGCGGCGGAGGCCGTGCGCGCCGGGCTGGTCGAGAACGTCGCCAACTCTATGGACGGCATCGTTTTGTAGGAGCGAGTTAGAGCGCTGTTATGTGCCTCGCGGCCTTCGTCGTGGGGTAGAATCAAAACCGTGTCTGGCGTTGCGCTTGCGGCGCCAGCGCGTTGATGTTCACGCAATACGAGAGGAAGCGCTATGGACCGCTCCGAAATCTTCGATAAGATCGCCGAAGTCGCCGCTGACGTTCTGGGCGTCGATGTCGCCGACATTAGCGACGAGACTACCTTTGACGATCTCGATGCCGATTCGCTCGAGCGTCTGCAGCTGGTGACGGCCATCGAGGACGAGTTCGACCTCGAGATCGATGACGAGACCCTGCTGTCGCTCAACTCTGTCGCCGACGCTGTCGACGCTATTGAAAACGCCAAGGAGGCCTAAGTCTTGGCTTTATCTCAACGACTCGCGCGCGCCCAGGAAATCCTGGGCCACGAGTTCAATAACAAGGTGCTGCTGCGCGCGGCGCTCACGCACCCCTCTGCCGTGGAAGGTCAGCCCGTCTCGGCGAGCTATGAGCGCCTTGAGTTTTTGGGCGATTCCATTTTGGGCGCCGTGGTTGCCCGCTCGCTCTTTGAGTCCTATCCGGAGCTTGACGAGGGCAAGCTTACGCGCCTGAAGGTGTCGCTCGTCTCGGGTGCCACGCTGTCCGATGTCTCCCATGAGCTGGGCATCGACGACATCATCATCTTTGGTGCCTCCGAGACCGGCACGGGCGCGCGCGGCCTGCATTCGGCGCTCGAGAACGTCTACGAGTCGCTCGTGGG
>URZN01000302.1 GCA_900552345.1 uncultured Collinsella sp.
CCGCCGCGACCCACCTCCAGGCGAATCGCCGCGCTCACCACGTCGGGGTCGTACTCCCCCACGTGCACGATCACGGGACGACGCCCAGTCGGCGGCGTGGTGATCAGGCTCATGTCGCGCACGCCGCTCGTGGCCATCTGCATGGTTCGCGGAATAGGCGTTGCCGAAAGCGTGAGCACGTCGATTTGCTCGCGCAGGTTTTTGAGCTGCTCCTTGTGCTGCACACCAAAGCGCTGCTCTTCGTCGATGATCACCATACCCAGGTTCTTGGGGTTCACGTCGGCCGAAAGCAGACGGTGCGTGCCGATGAGCACATCAATCGTGCCCTCGGCAAACGCCTTGAGCGCGCGCTTTTGCTGCGCCGGCGTGCGGAAGCGGCTGAGTACCTCGACCTCCAAGCCAAACGGGGCAAAACGCTCAAAGAATGTCTCGTAGTGCTGTTGGGCCAGAATGGTCGTGGGGCAGAGCACCATGACCTGGCGGCCGGAGTCCACGCACTTAAAGGCCGCGCGCAGGGCGACCTCGGTCTTGCCAAAGCCCACGTCGCCGCACAGCAGGCGGTCCATGGGCTTGGGCGCCTCCATGTCGGCCTTGATGTCGGCGATAGCCTCCAGCTGGTCACGCGTCTCGTCGTAGGGGAAGCTCTCCTCCATCTCGATCTGCTCGGGCGTATCGGGCGGACAGGCGATACCGGTAATCGACGAGCGGCGCGTATACAGGTCGACCAGGTCAAACGCCAGTTTTTTGGCATTCTTGCGCGCCTTGTTGGTGGCCCGCGTCCAGTCGGCGGTGTTGAGCCTGGTCAAGCGCGGTTTATCGCCGTCGGGACCAACGTAGCGCGTAATGCGGTCAACCTGCTCCAGCGGCACGTAGAGCTTGTCGCCATCGGCGTATTCCAGCAAAAAGTAGTCGCGTTCCTTGCCGCCCACTTCCTGGCGCGCGATCTCGCTAAAGAGCGCGATGCCGTGGGTAGCGTGCACCACGTAGTCGCCCGGCTTAAACGGGAAGGTGATTTGCGTAATGTCAACCTTGCGGCGGCTGCGCGCGCGGTTGGCATCCATGCGGGCGTTGAGGTCGGCGATCGAGAACACGGCCAAATTGGCGTCGGGCACCACCACGCCCTGCGGCAGGGCAGCGTCCACAAAGGTCACGCGCCCGCGCGAGATGGTGGGCACGGCGGCGCCGGCGGCAGCCTGCGCGGCGCCCGCCTCGAGCGAGCGGGCGTTAAGCGCGTCGGCGCGACGCTCGCGAATGGAAGCATGGGCCTCCTGGCGTGCGGCACGGTCGGCGGAATCCGCCGCTGCCACGCGCACGCGGTCGCCGATAGCGCCGGTATTTTCGGGCGCCGCGGTCAGCGATTCCTCAAAGGTAATGCCCTCGTCGCCAAAGGTGAGCTCCATCGACTCGCGCGCACCGCGGTCGGGGATGGCAAACACGCAGGCATAGCGCTTGCCCACGACCTCCTGGATGCGCGTCATAAAACGGTTGTCCGAGCCTGCGATGGCAGGCTGCTCAATCTTGAGCTCTGCCGTCACCGCACCGCCGGCACGAATCAGGCTCACATAGTTCAGGCGCTGCTGAGCACCAAAATCGAGCTGCTGGGCACGCACATACAGGCCATCCAGTCGGTCAATCCCCGCCTCGCCGGCACGCGCCTCGATATCCTCGTAGGCGCGCAGGCAATCGTCGAACAGCGAGCGCGGCTCGGACAGCACTACGAGCGCCTTGCCGCTCACATGCGAAAGCGGGCTCACGGTCTGGCCGTACATCACCGGCAAAAAGCGGTCGAGCTCAGGCGTGACGATGCGCGCATCCACCATCTCGAGCAGCGCCGCCAACTTGCTGTCGTCCTGGCTGGCGCGGTAGAGCGCCACATGCATGTTGTGGACGGCGTCGTCGGTGAGTGCGAGCTCGCGACAGGGGAAGATCTCGATGCTGTCCTCGTTGCCGATGGTCTGGCCCGTGGAGCTCACCATGCGGCGGATGCGGTCGATCTCGTCGCCAAAGAACTCAATGCGCACGGGCGCCTTTTCCTGCGCGGGAAACACCTCGACGGTGTCGCCGTGCACACGGAACAGGCCGGGCGCGTCGGCGGCGCCGGCATTGGTGTAGCCCATGCCCACCAGACGCTGCGGCACCTCGTCAAAGGGAATCTCCTCGCCCACCGCAAAAGTAGTGGACTCCCAGTAGCGGCTCTCGACCGGCGGCACGCAGCGCAGCAGCGCGCGGGCCGAGGCGACCATGATGCAGTTGTCCCCGCGCACGATGCGCCCGAGCGCCTCGCAGCGCTGGGCCACCACGGCGTCGTCGGGCGCCTGCTCGCGCCAAGGATAGTCCTTGCGCTCGGGAAAGCGGCACACGTGCGCCAGGCCCACATAGGCGGCAAGGCTACGCGCGGCGCGATCGGCTGCATCCTCGCCACTCACGATGTAGACCGTAGGGCGCGGGCGGCGCGCAAACTGGGCGGCGGCCATAAGCGTTCGACCCGACTGAGACACGGCCAGCGTCACGTCCTCGCCAGAATCGAGCCCGGCCTCGACGGTCTGCAGC
>URZN01000303.1 GCA_900552345.1 uncultured Collinsella sp.
AGCGTCAGATGTGTATAAGAGACAGGGTAGTGGCTCGAAAGCACGTACTTGATATCCTCGATGGTCACCTTGCGCTCGGGCACGCGGCTCCAGGGGATGTCATCGCTCTCGGGCGTGTAGTCGGCCTCGGGACCGTCCCACACATCGCTGGGGTTGAGGCAGCGCTGCATGTACCAGGCGCGCGGCGTGTTGTAGACATGGTCGCTGTCGCTGTGCGAGCCAAAGGCCTCGCGCGGGTTAAAGACCGCGGCGGGACCGTCGCCCTTAATGCCCAGTGTCAGGTCCAGATGCCACTCGGCCATCCAGGAGCGCAGGTCGGCGGAGCACATGTGGTCGACCTGAGCGTCCTCGGCATCGACCAGGTCAAAGCCATCGATACCCAACTGGTTAGGCATAGTCACATAGGCGTCATCGGGCACGCGCTTGGCAATCCAGTGGTGGCCGCCGATGGTCTCGAGCCACCAGATCTCGTCAACGTCACTAAAGGCGATGCCGTTGTTCTCGTAGGTACCGTAGCGCTCGAGCAGGTCGCCCAGGATGCGCACACCGTCGCGGGCGGACTTGGCGTACGGCAGCACCAGGGTCACCATGTCCTCCTCGCCCAGACCGCCGGGCTGCGCCGGCACATAGCCGTCCTCGCCCTCGTTGCCCCTGGCGGGTACATAGTCCACGAGCGGATCGGCGCCGCGGACGCGCTCGTTGGTGGTAAGCGTCTCGGTTGCGGACATGCCAACATTGAGCTCGTTGAAGCCGGCCTCGGCCCAAATGCCATGACCCGGGACAACGTCGGGGACGCTTGTGTAACGCATGGGATTGTCGGGCAGTTCAACGGTCAGGTGGCTCAGGACACTCGTGTAGACACGCGGCTGCTCGTCGGGATGTACTACGCGCATGCGCTTGGGCTCAAACACCCCGTTGGACGAGTCCTCGTTGCGGGCGACCAGGGTCGACCCGTCATAGCTCGCGTTCTTACCAACCAAAATCGTTGTGCACGGCATGCGCATCCTCCTTGAGCGAAGAAATCAAACGGCAACAGTGTATCGCTTCGGCGCAAAAAGGGCGAAACCGCCGCCCCGGCAGCCCCTGTGGGCAAAAAATGCCAAATATGAGTACTGTCACAAATTTAGTAGCAGCAATTTAAGCGAATGCAGGTGTCGATAATCTACATTTGTTCAAAAGCTTGACAATGTAATTCCTCATAAGTCCAATAAATTAGGCTCTCTATCGATAATAAATACCGATAGAGAGCCAAAATGACCTAAAACATATGTGACTATCTTGGCAACAGTACTCATATTTGGCGTTTTTTGCCCACGTGGTATATGTCTAACCCCCTCAAACAGCCCAAAACGCCTATTTCGATGCGCGCTCCGCCGCCTCAATCACGTGTTTGGCAAGAACCGCTGTCGTTACAGCCCCCACGCCGCCCGGCACGGGCGTGATGGCGTTAACGATCGGCTCCGTAGCATCAAAATCGACGTCGCCGACCAGCTTGCCGGCGGCCTCGTCCCAGTTAATGCCCACATCGATGATTGTCTGGCCCTCGCGAACCGCATCCGCGCCAATCGTGCGCGCACGTCCAACCGCAGCAACAACAATGTCGGCAGAACGGCACTCGGCAGCCAAGTCGCGCGTATGCGTATGGCACGTCGTCACTGTGGCATTGCGGGTCGTAAGCATGGCGGCAACGGGACGGCCAATCACCAGCGATCGACCGACGACTGCGACCTTTGCCCCATCCAGTTCCACGCCATAATGGTCCAGCAAAGCCAGCACGGCCTCGGCCGTACAGGGGGCAAAGCCCTCGCCTCGCCCCGAAAGCGTGGTAAGCAGCGAGGCCGGCGTCATGGAATCAACGTCCTTGACGGGATCGAGTGCCGCGGCAACTGCATCCTCGTCAAGCCCAGCGGGCAACGGGCGGAACAGCAGGCAGCCGTGAACAGCAGGGTCGGCATTGATGCCCTCGATGGCCGCCAGCAGCTCATCCTGCGAAACATCGGAGGGAAGCAATACGCGGCGAGCCTCAATGCCAACCTTCTCGCAGCGCTTGAGGGCACCGCGCTCGTAGGATAGGTCGTCCTCGCGCTCGCCCACGCGCACGATAGCAAGCGTCGGAACAACGCCGCGCTCACGCAAAGCCGCGCAGCGAGCAGCGAGCTCCTCGGTCAAAGCACGGGCAACGGGAGCACCCTTCAGCAGTTCTGCCATGGCTATCCCCTCTTCCTTGCGGCGTCAGCAGCGCGGCGCGCCAGCGCATCGGCGCGCGGCAGCCACGTATCCAACAGTTCATCGCACGCCGCCTCGAGCTCTTCGGCGCGTGCCCGGTCTTTCATAGACGTGGTGTTCGCAAAGAGCGTCAAGCTCGCGCCCTGCATGGCGGCGCGGCAGAACACGGCACCGCAGGCCATATCGGACAGCAACTGGCGCGAGCCCTTATCGGCCATGTCCTCGAGCAGCGCCAGCGCGCGCCCGCAGGCATCCATGATCCGATATCTGTCTCTTATACACATCTCCGAGCCCACGAGACCGGAGCCTATC
>URZN01000304.1 GCA_900552345.1 uncultured Collinsella sp.
CTCGGAGATGTGTATAAGAGACAGGCCTGTACCCGCTGCGCAAGGACTCCATGGACTACCGCTTCCGTCCCGCTCCCGCGAGCGACATGGAAAACTACGAGTTCTTGGCCGATACCAAGGGCAAGGAGACCACACTCGTCCCCATGGGCCCGTTGCACATTACCTCCGACGAGCCCGGCCACTTCCGCCTGTTCGTTGAGGGCGAGACGATCGTCGACGCCGACTATCGTCTGTTCTACGTGCACCGCGGCATGGAGAAGGTCGCCGAGACGCGCCTGAACTATGATGCCGTGACGTTCCTCGCCGACCGCATCTGCGGCATCTGCGGCTGCGCCCACTCGGTGGCCTATGCCGAGGCCGTCGAGCGCGCCCAGGGCATTCATGTCCCGCCGCGCGCCCAGTACATCCGCGCTATCATGCTCGAGGTCGAGCGCCTGCACTCGCATCTGCTCAACATTGGCCTGGCGTCGCACTACACCGGCTTCGATTCGGGCTTCCAGCAGTTCTTCCGCGTCCGCGAGAAGTCTATGGACCTGGCCGAGAAGCTCTCCGGTCACCGCAAGACCTACGGCCTCAACGTGATCGGCGGCGTGCGTCGCGACATTTTGGCCGAGCAGAAGCTCTCCACGCTCACGACCATCCACCAGCTGCGCTCCGAGGTTCAAGAGCTCGTCGACGTGCTGCTCTCCACGCCCAACTTCATTGAGCGTACGAGCGGCATCGGCATCTTGGACCGCAAGATCGCACGTGACTTCTCGCCGGTCGGCCCGCTCATGCGTGGCTCGGGCTATGCCCGCGACGTGCGCTTTGACCATCCCTTCGACGGCTACGCCGATCCGGACGTCCAAAAGATGCACGCCGCCACGGCCGACACCTGCGATGCCTTCGGCCGTACCGCCGTTCGCATCCAGGAGGTCTACGATTCGATCGACATGATCGAGACCATGCTCGAGAACTGCCCGTCGGGCCCCATCCTCACCACGGATTGGGAGTACACCCCGCACAAGTACGCCATTGGCGCCACCGAGGCGCCGCGCGGCGAGGACGTGCACTGGGCCATGCTCGGCAATAACCAGAAGTGCTACCGCTGGCGCGCCAAGGCCGCCACGTACAGCAACTGGCCGGTCCTGCGCTACATGTTCCGCGGCAACACCGTGGGCGACGCGGCGCTGATCGTCGGTTCGCTCGACCCGTGCTACTCCTGCACCGATCGCGTGACGGTGACCGATGTCGCCGCCAAGCGCGACCACGTGCTCGACAAGGAGCAGTTCGAGAACGTCTGGCGCGACAAGTCGCCGCTTGCGGGCGAGGGCACCATAGCCGCTCCGCTCGATGAGGAGGCGCTCTAATATGCTGAAGCTTTGGAAGGTTAACGCCAAGGCCGGCGACGCGACGGTCAAGTACCCGTTTGCGCCGTTCCCCACTAACAAGGACATGCGCGGCAAGCCCGAGCACAATGCCGAGCTCTGCATCGCCTGTGGTGCCTGCGGCGTGGCGTGCCCGGCCGATGCCATTCGCATGGACACCGACCTTGCGGCCGATACCATCACCTGGTCGATCGACTACGGTCGCTGCATCTTCTGCGGCCGCTGCGAGGAAGCCTGCCCCATGGAGGCCATCAAGCTCACCGAGGAGTTTGAGCTGGCCGTCATGAGCAAGGACGACCTCACCAGCAAGAGCGTCTACACGCTCGAGCACTGCTCGCGTTGTGGCAAGCCGTTTGCCCCGCACAAGGAGATCGACTACGCCAAGCGCCTGCTGCAAAAGGCCGGCGGCATGGAGGCCGAGCAGGCCGCTCGTACCGTCGGTATGTGCCAGGAGTGCAAGCGCGAGCTTGACGCCCTGCGCGCCGCCTCCGCCGTAAAGACCGGCAACGCGCACGGCATGGCTGCCAACGAGACGCTTGCGTCCGGTGAGCCCCAGGGCCCCGGCATGGAGTATCTGGGCGGCCACGGCGTGAACCCGGAGTATATCGACCGCGAGCTCAACCCCGATGCGCCCGAGATTCCCGCCGGTCCTGCGCCGGTCGAGGGCATCATTATGGATTTTGATACGAAGGAGGAGTAACCATGGCCGAACCCACGCTTTTGCCCGAGCGGCTTCAGTACCGCCCGACCAAGATCGAGCTCGACGAGAGCATCGAGAAGGCCAAGGCGACCCTTCTTAAGAAGATCAAGCGCTCGGTGTACGTCTACCGTGTTGACTGCGGCGGCTGCAACGGCTGCGAGATCGAGATTTTCGGTTCCATCACGCCCGTCTTCGACGTCGAGCGCTTTGGCATCAAGGTCGTGCCCTCGCCCCGTCACGCCGATGTGCTGCTGTACACCGGTGCCGTGACGCGCGCCATGCGCATGCCGGCCCTGCGCGCCTTTGAGGCCGCACCCGATCCCAAGATCGTGGTGTCCTATGGCGCGTGCGGCTGCACCGGCGGCATCTTCTACGACAACTACTGCGTCTGGGGCGGCACGGATAAGATTCTGCCGGTCGATGTCTACATCCCCGGCTGCCCGCCCAGCCCCGCGCAGACCATCTAC
>URZN01000305.1 GCA_900552345.1 uncultured Collinsella sp.
CGGGAGCAAAGGGAGTGGCAGCCTTATGACGAAAGCCACGCGGCGCAGGATATTTACCCGGGTCGCCCAGGGTGACGCCCATACCGCGAATAGGGTCAACGGCGATACCCTCGCGCTCACAAAGCGAAGCAAAAAGCTCCTCCATGGCAGCCTGCTTAGCTGCCAACTGCTTTTTATAAGGACGATTGAGCGCCGTGCACCCACCGCAAGATTTCATGATCGAACAGGGAGACTTGGGGTCCACAGCCTTCCGCGCAGACGAAACCGGATCTTTATGCGGGCACTTGGAACGAGCCTGAGGCGCTTTATCCCCGCCTCGACGAGAGTCAGAACGCTTGCCGTTGGCCTTGCCCTTGGCCGACTTGCTTTTTGCAGCTTTAGAAGACTTGGATTTCGTAGAAGATTTCTCCTCCTTCGACCCCTCAGCCGCCTCCACCAAAGCACGACGAGCCCTACGCTCCGCACGAGATTCTGCCATCGATAACCCCACTAATTTATAAATTTAAAGCTACAAGCATTGTACCGTGCCAGGCCAACAGACGATATGCAAGCGGTTTATTGGTGTCAGTGATAAGTCCAACGACGGTTGCCCGCCGCGCGAGGGGTGCGGGGGTTAAGTTTATCGCGAGTTCCGCACGAACAGGAGGCCACTTAATGTGGCCTCCGTCGTGAGCAGGACTGTAGAGCAGGAAACTTAACCCCCGCACCCCTCGCGCGGCGGGCAAACTCATCTTGTGCTCTATCACGCTAAAGTGTATGATTCTGAACGTTATATGACTCACTTTACCTAACTAAAGTGCCATCAAGGGGGATACCATGAATGCCGATATGTCTCGTCGTCAGTTTGTTGGTCTAGCCGGTTCGCTTGCCACGGTGCTTGGCCTCGGCCTGGTAGGCTGCGGCAGTGGTGCCGATAAGGGCTCCGCTGCCGGCTCTGCCGCAGCCAAGGACGTGAAGGGCGCTGCGGAGTCCAAGAAGCTCGTCGTGGGCTTTGACAAGTCCTATCCTCCGTATGGCTTTGTAGGCGACGATGGCGAGTACACCGGCTTTGACCTCGACCTTGCCAAGGCCGTTGCCGACAAGCAGGGCTGGGACGTTGAGTATGAGGCCATCGACTGGGACGCCAAGGACACGCTGCTCAACTCGGGTGCCATCAACTGCATCTGGAACGGCTTTACCATGGAGGGTCGCGAGGACGACTACACGTTCTCCGAGCCGTACATGCTCAACGAGCAGGTGCTGGTGGTAAAGAAGGATGCGGGCATCAAGAGCTGGGACGATCTTGCCGGCAAGACCGTGATTACCCAGACTGATTCCGCCGCACAGGATGTGCTCGAGGGCGACCAGAAGGATCTGGCCGCGACGTTTGCCACGCTCGATACCATCGGTGAGTACAACACGGCGTTTATGCAGCTCGAGACTGGTGCAGTCGATGCCGTTGCCTGTGACCTCTCGATCGCTCAGTATCAGCTTGCCGCCAAGCCCGATGCCTATACACAGCTCGACAAGCCGCTGTCCAGCGAGCACTACGCCGTTGGCTTTAAGAAGGGCGACACCAAGTCCGCCGATGCCGTGGCCGAGTCGCTCAAGGCTCTCTACGAGGACGGCACGGTCAAGGACCTGTGCGACAAGTATTCAAGCTATGGTCTATCTTTCGATAATTGGGTTTTGAAATAGCCACAGCACCCAACCTTGCGGCTCCAACCCTCCTCGCGTACCAAAGTACGCTTCGTCGGGCTTGTCGCTCGCAATCTTGGGCACTGTGCCTATTTCAATTAACGCCCGCTGTTCTGTTGCTGTGAAAGAGAGGGTAGGTTGTCTATCCAAGTCATGATGCAGATGCTTGGCCAGGGATTCTTGGTCAGTTTGCAGTTGTTTGTGCTGACACTGCTGGGGTCGATTCCGCTGGGAATCCCCGTGGCGTTTATGCGCATGAGCAAAATCGCGCCGCTTCGCTGGATTGCGCGCATCTACATTTCGGTCATGCGCGGTACGCCGCTCATGCTGCAGATGTTTGCCATCTACTTTGCCCCGTACTACGTGTTTGGCATTTCGCTCACGCCCGATTCCAAGTGGACGGCGTGCGTCGTGGCGTTCATCGTCAACTACGCCGGTTACTTTGCCGAGATCTATCGCTCGGGCCTGCAGTCCATTCCGCGCGGTCAATACGAGGCCGCCGAGGTGCTGGGCTATTCGCGCACGCAGATGTTTCTGTATATCGTGATGCCGCAGGTCGCCAAGCGCATTTTGCCGGCGATGGGCAACGAGATCATCACGCTGGTCAAGGACACGTCGCTGGCGTTTGCCATTGGCGTGGGTGAGATGTTCTCGACGGCCAAGGCGCTGGTCGCCTCGCAGGTGAGCATGGTACCGTTTGCGATCGCGGCACTGATTTACTGGGTCTTTAACTTTGTAGTCGAGATGCTGTTAGGCGCTGCCGAGAAACGACTTGACTATTACCATGACTAGCCTGTCCCGTTGTGCTTTTCAAACACGTGGAGGTTCCTGTGTCCGGAACGGTTATGAAT
>URZN01000306.1 GCA_900552345.1 uncultured Collinsella sp.
CGAGATAGGCTCCGGTCTCGCGGGCTCGGAGATGTGTATAAGAGACAGGTACGTGACCGAGGCCGTCAACGAGTACTTCGCGCCGATCCGCGAGCGTCGCCAGCGCTACGAGAACGATCTGGATTACGTCAAGGACGTGCTGCACGAGGGCAATCGCCGCGCTAACGAGATCGCCGAGCAGACCCTGGCCGAGGTTCAGGACGCCATGGGCATGGTGTACTAGGCAAAGCGCTTTCGCACAACATAGACGGTGAGGCTGACCCCTCACCGAAACAGGAACAGGCCCGCTGGCAACTAACTGCCAGCGGGCCTGTTCCCGAAGTACACCGTTGAATCGCACAGAGGGGAGGAATGCGAATCAAACTCAACAGGGCAGGCTTTTTCATCGCCTATTGCCTGCTCCGTTGCTGAATACAATATAGTTCACCGTGGTTTACTTTCTAACGGCAACGTACGCCGCCACACCTTCTCCATATGTTAGCCCCGGTAAACCTGCAACGGGAAACCACCACGAAGGGGACAGGCACCTTTGTGGTGGTTTTGGCCACGGCAGAGCTGTTAGAGTCCGGCAGGCCAGCGACAGGCGGCCAAGTCGACGTGCATGGGATCGATAAACGCCACGCCCTCCCCCATTAAGAGCTCACGCTGGGCATCGGGGCCGCCAAAGGCAAAGCCCTCACAGATACGGCCGTCGGCAAACACCACGCGATGACGGGGAATTTGGCCGGGGCGCGGGTTGCTGTGCAGCGCATAGCCCACATAGCGTGCGCTTCGCGGACGACCGGCGAGCAGCGCCACCTGGCCGTACGTGGCGACCATCCCCTCGGGAATCTGCTCGACCACCTCGTACACCCGCTCAAAAAAGCCCTCAGACGCCATTGCTCACTCCCTTCCACCCGGAAAAGCATAAACCACCACAAAGGTGTCTGTCCCCTTTGTGGTGGTTTATGGCAGGTAGGTTAGTTGGCGGGCTGGAAGAAGGCTACTGCTACGGCGCCGGGACCTACGTGGGTACCGATGGTGGCGCCAATGGTGTGCACGGGCAGCTCGCCCTCGCTGTGGCCAGCCCACAGCGCCGCACTGTCCTCGATATACTTCTTGAGCACCGCATCCGAAAGACCCGTATAGCCGAGCGCCAACGGCATGGAAAAGTCGATGCCGCCCGCCTGCTCGACCTTCTGGTTCAACAGGTTTCGACCGTTTTTGGAACCGCGCGCCTTGCCCAACTGCACGATGAGGCCGTCCTCGGCGGCCACGACCGGCTTCACATTGAGCAGCGTACCCACAGCGCCCGCCGCCGCAGACAGGCGGCCGCCGCGCACCAGGTATTCCAGCGTCTCGAGCAGGCCGATAACCACCACACGGTCACGGACGGCCTCGACCGCCGCCGCGATCTGGGCCGCACTACGGCCCTCGTCCACCAGGCGCAGCGCATACTCGACCAGCACGCGCTCGCCCAAGGTCACGTTATTGCTGTCCATGACGAACACGTCGCCGCCCGGCGCCTCGGCAAGTGCCGTACGAGCGCTCTGGTTGGTGCCCGAAAGCTTGGCGCCCACGGTAATGATCACGGCCTCATCGCCGGCCTCACGTGCTTCGGCAATCGCCTGCGAAAAGGCGTACGGGTTGACCTGACCGGTCTTGGGCAGCTCGTCGCGCTCCACGAGCATCTCGTAAAAGCGCTGGTGATCGATGTCGACACCATCCATGTACACGTCGGTGCCAAAGGTGACGGACAGCGGCAGAACACGCAGCGCGGGGTGCTCAGCCGGCGTCATATCGCTCGCGGAATCGGTAATAATGCGGACGGACATAGCGAATCCTTTCTTGCGCAGATCTCGCGCAGGGAATTTTGACAACAATATCCCGGCACGGCATGCGCGCTCAAACGGGACGATGCAATTGTTGGCTGAAAGCTAGCGCCAGCGCGGCCTTAGATCTCACGCAGGGTGTTGAGAATCGTACGCAGCGACGCGTACATCTGCTCGCGCTGCTCCACGCCCATGGCCTTACCGGTGGTGTCGAGCACTTCACGAATGATGCGATCGGCCTCGCTCATGCTCTCGCCGCCCAGGGCAGTCAGGCGCACCGGGGCACGGTACTTGACGGCCGCATCACCCGAATCATCGACCTCGACGTAACCGCCCTCCTCCAGATGTGCCAGCGTGCGCGAAACGGCGGCACGGGTAACGCCGGCCATGCGGGCGAGGTCGGCGCCAGTCAGGCCGTCCTTGCTGCGCTCAAGATAGTACAGGCACATGACGTCGGAGCCTTTGAGGCCCAGCCTTGCACCTTCGGACGTCTTGATGCGCTGAATCTCCTTGTAGAGGCCGCTGATCAGTCCGACAAAGTCCTCAAAACGTGTCTCGTCGTTCCACTGCATGGTGACGACCGCCTTTCGCTTGCATGATGCTAACGGGTAAACATCTTAGCCGCATGCCCGAACCCCCGTACCCAAATATCCCATTTGTTAACCCATCAACATAAAAACCACCACAAAGGGGACAGGCACCTTTGTGGTGGTTTG
>URZN01000307.1 GCA_900552345.1 uncultured Collinsella sp.
CGCGTAAGATAGTCGGCAGCGTCAGATGTGTATAAGAGACAGGGCAAGCCCTGCGGTCTGATGGACCAGGCCGCCGTATGTCTGGGCGGCCTTGCCTACATGGACTTTGAGGACCAGGCTCAGCCTAAAACCCAGAAGCTCGAGCTCAACTTTGAGGATCACGGTTATGCGCTCGTGCTCGTTAAGGTCGGTGCCGACCACGTGGCCGCCACCGATGACTACGCCGCCGTTCCGCGCGAGATGCAGGACGTCGCCGCCGAGTTTGGCAAGGCACGCCTGTGCGAGGTCGACGTTGCCGATTTTGACGCCAAGCTCCCCGAGCTGCGCGCCAAGCTGGGCGACCGCGCCTGCCTGCGCGCCGTTCACTACTGGTACGAGAACGGCCTGGTCGACAAGCGCTGGGCTGCTCTGAACGCCGGCGACATCGATCAGTTCCTGGTCCTGACGCGCGAGTCCGGCGCCAGCTCTGCCATGTACCTACAGAATGTCGTTGCCAAGCTGGGCTCCGAGCAGCCCTCGATGTATGCCCTGGCACTGGCCGAGCACGTGCTCGACGGCCGTGGCGCCGTCCGTATCCACGGTGGCGGCTTTGGTGGCACCATCCAGGCCTTCGTGCCGCTCGACCTGGTCGACACCTTCATCGCCAAGATGAACGGCTGGCTGGGCGAAGGCTCTGCCCGTCACTACGCCATCTCTGACAAGGGGGCTTACGCGGCATGGCTGTAATGACTGACGTGCGCGAGGCCGCGCAGAACCTGATCGAGTACGCTATCCACCGATCGATGATCGGCCAGGACGATCGCATCTGGGCGTATAACACCATTCTCGAGTGCATCGGTGCTACGGGCCCGGCGCTCGACATGGCCTGGGCGCTCCAGGTCGAGAAACTCTCGCTCTTGCACCCCGATACACTCCCCGACTTCGACCTAGAGGGCACACTCGCCGCGCTTTCCGAGGCCGCCGTTGCCAACGGTGCTGCCGAGGACACGGTGTCGGGCCGCGACCGCATCGCCATGCGCATCATGGGCGTGCTCATGCCGAGGCCTTCGGTTGTAAACGAGGAGTTCAACGGCCGCATGGGCGTCAACGAGCCCCGCGCCGCGACCGACTGGTTCTACGGTCTGTGCTGTGACGCCGGCTACGTGCGCCGCGCCGCCATCGCGCGCAACATCAAATGGAGCACCCCCACCAACTGGGGTGACCTGGAGATCACCATCAACCTGTCCAAGCCCGAAAAGGACCCGCGCGATATCGCCGCGGCAGGTGCAGCAAAGAACACGGGCGAGAAGTATCCCGCCTGCCAGCTCTGCATCGAAAACGAGGGCTATCCCGGACGCTCCGCTGCAGCCGACGGCGGCACCCATCCCGCCCGTCAGAACCTACGCGTTATTCCCATTCAGCTTAATGGCGAGCGCTGGGGCTTCCAGTACAGCCCGTATGCGTACTTTAACGAGCACTGCATTGCCATGAGCTCCGAGCATCGCCCGATGCACGTCGACCGCAAGGGCCTGACCTGCCTGCTCGACTTTGTGGACCTGTTCCCGCACTACTTCATCGGCTCCAACGCCGACCTACCCATCGTGGGCGGCTCGATTCTGTCGCACGACCACTTCCAGGGCGGCGCGCACGAGTTCCCCATGATGCACGCCGCCGAGGTCTCGCAGTTTAGCGTGCCCGGCTTTGACCAGGTCAGCGGTACCGTGTTGCAGTGGCCGCTTTCGGTGCTGCGACTGCGCTCGCACGACCGTGCCCAGCTGCTCGACGCCGCCGAGAAGATTATCCTCGCCTGGCGCGAGTGGACCGATGAGTCGGTGGGCGTCATCGCGCACACAGCCGACGGCGTGGCCCACAACACCGTGACGCCCGTCATTCGCCGCGTCGACTCTCGCGGAAATGCCGGCGGCGAAATCTACGAGGCCTACCTGGCGCTTCGCTGCAACATCACGACCGACGAGCACCCGCTAGGCGTTTTCCACCCACATGCCGAGTACCACCACATTAAGAAGGAGAACATCGGCCTGATCGAAGTCATGGGCCTTGCCATTCTGCCGCCGCGCCTGGTTCCCGAGCTTGGCGCTGTCCGTGAGCATCTGCTGGCAGCCAAGGTCGATGCCAGCTACGACCTTGCCGGTGCGCTCGAGGGCGATGATCTTTGCCGCAGCCACGCCGCATGGGCTGAGGACGTCTTTGCCCGCCGCGCCGACGAGCTTACGGCCGACAACGCCATCGATATCCTGCACGAGGAGGTCGGCGTGGTGTTTGGCCACGTGCTCGACAACGCCGGCGTCTTTAAGTGGGACGAGGCAGGACGTGCCGCCCAGCAGCGCTTTATCGACTCGCTGTAGAGCACAGACCCGGACGCTCAACGGCAGCCCCCACGGCATAGCCACCTACACGACAACGGCGCCCGCCGGCAACATCGCCGGCGGGCGCCGTTTTCTGATGCAAGGGTAGCTAATTTGTAGTCATTGGGGACGTTCTTAAACGACTAGTCATTTAAGAACGTCCCCAACGACTACCCCAAGGA
>URZN01000308.1 GCA_900552345.1 uncultured Collinsella sp.
ATGATCGGCGGAACCGAGCACCTGAAGGCCGCGCTCTGCCGCCCAATATATGTTCTCCTCGATGGTTGAATACGCATGCGCAGAGAACATCGTATGAGTATGGATATCACAAGAAAGCAGGTAGGGCATCGGGTCTCCTTATCCGGTATGGCCGTCGCGTATATTCATTGTACGCATAGCATTCGATGGTCGTAAAACCGCTCCATCCCAACGACACAACGTCCATGACAACGGGGTCTGGCTTAAAACCAAACTCCGTTTCACGTAAAACATTGTAAGCAGAGCGCTTTACTTTTGACGATACTCGTCGGCCAGCTGCTTCCAGGCGGGCAGTGAGTTAACGATAGTCTCGTAGCTCACACAGTAGCCCAAGCGGAACCAGCCCGGCATGCCAAAACTGTCCGAGGGCACTGCGAGCAGTTCGTACTTCTTCGCGCGCTCGCAGAAAGCGTTCGCATCGGGCTCCAGCGCCTTCACCCACAGGTAGAATGCACCATCCGGCTCAACATAGGTGTAGCCGTACTCCGCTAGTGCATCGGTAAGCGCGGTGCGGTTGCGTGCATAGGCCTCAACGTCACTCGGCTCATCGATGCAGTCGATAATTACGCGCTGGAAGAGCGCCGGCGCGCACACGAAGCCCAGCGTACGGGCGGCACCGGCAACGGCGGGCATTAGACGAGCTGCCTGAGGGTTCGTATTGGGAACCAGGATCCACCCCACGCGCTCGCCCGGCAGCGAAAGCGACTTGGAATACGAGTAGCACACGATGGTGTGCTCGTAGATCGAAGGCACCCAAGGCACCTCGGCGCCATAGACAATCTCGCGATACGGCTCATCCGAGATGAGCATGATCGGGTTCTCGGGATCGCGCTTGGCGTTGACCTCGCGTAAAACATTGGCCAGTCGCGTCAGGGTATCGCACGTATACACGGCGCCGGTCGGGTTGTTGGGTGAGTCGATAATGACGGCAGCCGTCTTATCGGTAATCGCCTTGAGCACGTTATCCACGCTCAGCTGGAACGTATCTTCATCGGCGAGCGCCTCGACACACGTACAGCCGGCCTTCTCAATCCACACGCGATACTCCGGAAAATACGGCGCAATGACGATAACCTCGTCACCCGGGTTCGTAACGGCATTGAGCGTGCAGGTAAGCGAAGCCGCCGCGCCCACGGTCATAAAGACATCCTTGCCCTCATAGCTCGTACCGAAGCGACGGTTGAGCGACTCAGCCACGGCGGTACGGCACTGCGGCAGGCCCGGCGCGGGCGTGTATCCGTGCAACTGCTCGCTCGGCAGTTCAAGCGCCTTTTTGATGGACTCCGCCACGGCAGCGGGCGCCGGAACGCTCGGGTTGCCCAGCGAGAAATCGAACACGTTTTCCGCGCCGATTTGCGCCTTGCGCTCAAGGCCATAGCTAAAAATTTCGCGGATGATGGAGCTTTCCGCACCGCGAGCATACATGGTTTCGTTGATCATCTGTTCCCCTTTCGCATAGGCGGTATTGTACGCTTTAGTTGAGCAAAGTGCCGCAGCAATGTTGATTGGGGACAGACTTAAATGCGTGAAAACACTCATTTAAGTCTGTCCCCAATCAACGGGTGGCCCCATATCGCTCAAAAGAAAAAGCCTCCGCAGGTTTCCCCGCAGAGGCTTTCGCCACAAAGGCTATTTGTCGGCGTCGGCGTCGGCACCGGCATTGGCGGCACAGTCATCGCCGGCATCATCGGATGCGGCTTCGGCATCCTCCTGCATGGCCGCCTGCGCAAAGGCTGCGGCATCAGCCGCCAGCTCCTCCTCACTCATACGAGGCGCACGCTTCTTGGTCGGCATACCGGCCGCCTTGGCATTGCGCTCCTCCTTGGCCGCCAGGATATCGCCCTCGCGCTCAAGGTAGGCATCCCACTCGTTGTCGAGCAGGGCGTTCACGGCGTCGCCTTCGACGGTCTCGCGCTCAAGCAGCACCTTCGCCATCAAATCGAGCTGATCGCGACGGGCATCCAAAATCTCGACCGCACGGCGATGGGCCTCGCGCATGATGCGCTGGACCTCGATATCGATGCGGCGCGCCGTCTCCTCGGAGTAATCCTGGTGATCGGCGTAATCGCGTCCCAGGAATACCTGATGCTGCGCCTCGCCAAACACCTGCGTGCCCAGTTCCTCGCTCATGCCCAGGCGCGTGACCATCTCGCGCGCCATCTTGGTCGCGCGCTCCAGGTCGTTGCTCGCGCCCGACGTGATGTCGTCGCACATGAGTTCCTCGGCAACGCGACCGCCCAAGAACACGGCAAGCTCGTCGAGCATCTCGTTCTTGGTCTTGAGGAAGTGATCCTCCTGCGGAAGCTGCAACGTGTAGCCCAGAGCCTGGCCGCGGCTGACAATCGAAATCTTATGAACCGGATCGGAGTGCTCCAAGATGTGACCCACCAGGGCATGGCCGCTCTCATGGTAGGCAATCGTGGTGCGCTCGGCCTCGGTCATCACGCGACCCTTGCGCTGCG
>URZN01000309.1 GCA_900552345.1 uncultured Collinsella sp.
TGGGTTCATCGGATTTGGAAATCGAGACGGAGGATCCGTCCTCATCAAAAAGCTCTAGGGCGCGAGGCTTGGTGGCATCGCGCTTGAGCAGCCCTCGAGCCTCCAGGGCAGAGAGATGAGCATGCACCGTGCTGGGGGAAGAGAGGCCTACGGCCGATGCCATCTCGCGCACACTGGGCGGATAGCCCTTCTCCTGCTGATATTCCTTGATGAAGTCGTAAATCTGCTGCTGACGCTTGGTAATTTTGCGAGCCATCAGGGGATCCTCTCTGCCAATGTCAAACAAATGTTCGATTATTGCTTGACAGGAACAACTGTTCGAAGATAATAATAACCGAACATTCGTTCTCGCGCTAGACATTTTTGTCCGCGCGGCTTGATAAAACTGTTCTCAGCAAAACACGCGAGAGGAGAACATGATGAACGCAACGGATATGGTCCAGGGAAACCTCGCCCTTAAGCTCGAGACGCCTGCGGCGCCGGCTTTCACGGTTGTTAAAGGCGGCCAATCTGGTTTCCAAACACTGCCTGGCAAGCCCGTCCGCAACCAGTGCGTCGCCACGACTTCGGCCCCCGTTGCCCTAAAGGCTTCGACGATTGTCGCCCTGGCCGTTGCGCTCACGCTCTTCCTTGTACTTGCCACCTCGATCTTCAGCGCTCGTCACGCCGCATATGCCGAGTCGGCATCCAACGTTACCTACAAGACCGTCCGTGTTCAGTCTGGCGATTCCTTGTGGTCGCTAGCCCAGGAGCATCCGATTGAGGGTCTTTCCACGCAGGAGACCTCTGATATGATCCGCAACGTCAATCACCTGGAGCATGGCTCGCTCGATGCCGGTGCGCATCTTAAAGTTCCCGCACGTTCCTAAGATTTAAGTACCGTCGCATGGTACCCTTGTAATCGTTTTAGAGGAGGTACCATGCGCTGTCCCAAATGCGGCAAGGCACATACCCGCGTCGTTGATTCCCGCATGCAGGAATCAAATAACACCATCAAGCGCCGTCGCGAATGCTGCTCATGCAATTATCGCTTTACGACATTTGAGCGTTGTGAAGACCCTATCGAGGTCATTAAGTCAGACGGATCCAAGCAACGGTTCGATCGCAATAAGCTGCTGGTCGGTTTGATGCGCGCCACGATCAAGCGAGATATCGACACTAAAAAGCTCAACGAGATCATTGACGATATTGAGGTTGAGCTTCGCTCCCGTACGCTCACGGCTGTTACGTCCCATGAGCTGGGCGATATGGTTCTTAAGCGGTTGGCCAAGATCGATAAAGTGGCCTACATCCGCTTTGCCTCGGTCTATCGCGATTTCAAAGACGTCGATGAGTTTCTGCAAGAGCTCGACAAGCTAAGGTGATTTCATGTCCAACATTACCGTTAACATTAAGCGTCTCGACCCAACCGTCGAGCTTCCCAAATACGCCCATCCCACGGATGCCGGTCTTGACCTCCGAGCCAACGAGGATTGCACCCTCAAGCCTTTTGAGCGTCGCCTGGTCTCCACGGGCCTAGCTGTCGCCCTGCCCGACGGCTACGCCGGCTTCGTCCAACCCCGCAGCGGCCTGGCCATTAAGCAAGGCCTGTCCATAGTCAACACTCCTGGCCTCATCGACGCCCACTACCGAGGAGAGCTCAAAGTCATCCTCATCAACCTCGACCCCAAGAACAACATCCAAATCAACAAAGGCGACCGCATTGCCCAGCTCGTCATCCAAGAAGTCCCCACGGTCAACCTCGTAGAAGTACAAGAACTAGACGAAACCGACCGAGGAGCCGGCGGTTTCGGTTCTAGCGGCGTAGCTTAGTCGTTTACGTACTGTCCGCTGACCGGCCCGACCCGCCTATATATCATCCCATGCTCAAACATTCTCGCGGGGGCGCTCGTATCCCTCCCGCCCGTCTCTCACACATATCATTCCATGCTCAAACATTCTCGCGTCGCTTCGCTCGCTGCGAAACTGCGCGTGGAACGATATGTGTGAGAGACGGGCGGGCGGTTACTCGCTTGAAAAATTAAAGCCTTTCTTTCTAGTAAGCCGATGCGATAAAGGAAAACCTCCTTTCTCGCATCGGCTTACTATATTTATATTTTTGGTTTTGCCTTTGCAGATTCTGATGGTGGGGAATCTGGTATAGCTGCAAGTACGTTAACGCAGCTTGCCTGTGGGAGGCCCCTATATATCGTCCCGCGCGCAGTTTCGCAGCGAAGCGAGAATGTTTGAGCACGGGATGATATATAGGGGCCTCCCACAGGCAAGCGAACATTAAGACGCTAGCGGATGTGCGCTGGCTTATCGCCCCAGTAGAAGCGGCAGAATGCGCGTTTTCTTTTCTGGGGTTTGCCTGCGAGTTCCATGGTGGCGACGGCGATGTCTTTGGCTGCATGGGGGCGGCGTAGTACTTCGCCGTTGATGAGCAGGGCTTTGAGTGATTCGGGATGGTCGTGCAGGTGGCGCAACGTTACGAAGCTGTCTCTTATACACATCTGACGCT
>URZN01000310.1 GCA_900552345.1 uncultured Collinsella sp.
GGAGCCCGACTACCCCATTCAGGCCGACGGCGAGCCCATCGTCGCCTCGCGCATCGAAGTGGACATCCTTCCCGCCGTCCTCGAGGTCTGGCACCCAACCCGCTAACCCCACCTAAGTTGCGGTGAAATAGGGACTGTTTTGCGGCTTTAGCTGCATAAACAGTCCCTATTTCACCGCAACGTATTGAGGAGATCATTCCTCCCCGTCCGGCTTGCGACGGTTGGCCTTTTTAATCGCGTTGAAGTGCTTGTCGTTGAGTCTGCGCTGGCGCGATCGCTGTGGCACCTTGGTCTTTACGCGTCGGCACGGTGGACGCCCGCGACGCTCAAGCTCTGCCCTCAGCTTACGCAGACAGCAGCTGCGATTCTGAAACTGACTACGGCTCTCGCGCGCCGTCACGACAATCCCCGTGGGCCCATGCTTCATGCGCACCGCTGAATCCGTCGTATTCACGCCCTGTCCGCCCGGACCCGTCGCGCGAAACACCTGCACCTCGCAATCGCGTGCCAGCTCCTCGACCGACATCTCGGCATAGCACGCATACTCGCGCCATTCTATCCTGTTCTCATCCATATCAGCACCTCCCCTCATACAAAAAATGTGACAAAGGGACAGTCCCTTTGTCACATCGCATACCAATCGCTTGTGTTGCGCGCTTAGGCGAAGGTGATCTCGCCGTTCTCGCAGTCCATTTCGGCGATACGGGCCAGGCTCTCAACGCGGAAACCGCGCTCGCGGAGCTTATCGCCACCGCCCTGGAAGCCCTTCTCCACGGCGATGCCAATGCCGGCAACCTCGGCGCCCGCAGCCTCGCAGATCTTAATAAGGCCCTCAAGCGCGCAGCCGTTGGCCAGGAAGTCGTCGATGATCAGAACCTTGTCGCCCTCGGACAGGAAGCGCTTGCCAACGATGACCGGGTACTCCTTCTGCTTGGTAAAGGAGTAGATGGTCGTGGCATACTGCTCGCCGTCAAGGTTGATGGACTGTGCCTTCTTGGCAAAGACTACCGGCACGCCGCCAAAATGCTGAGCTGCGATGCAAGCCATGCCAATGCCCGAAGCCTCGATCGTCAGGATCTTGTTGATCTCGACACCCTCGAACAGACGGGCCCACTCGGCACCCATGTGGTCGAACAGCTCAACGTCGCACTGGTGGTTGAGGAAGGCATCAACCTTAAGGACGTTACCGGCCTTTACGATGCCGTCATGGCGAATACGATCCTCAAGCTCCTGCATGGCGCAACCCCTTCTCGCGGCAACGATACCGCGCGATTAATAAACGTTGTTCGATAGTCTACCACGGACCGACCCCCGCCCGCCCCACAAGCCGCATCGCACCATAAAGCTGCAAGACCAGTAGATAGGCCCGATTCGTGGCGAGCCTGCCACCACAAGCTAATGGCGGGCGCGCATCCTCACCAAACGCACCATAGCGAGCGCAAAGCCCACAGCGGCCACAGCCATGAGCACGTAGAACACCGAGCGAAAGCCGAACAGGAACACATCCGGACGTCCTGCAACAAAACTGGTCACGGCCTCGCCCATCGCCACACTCATCTGCCCATACAAGATATTCGATGCCACCGTAATGCCGAGTGCCATGCCGGCGTAGCGCGCCAAACTGCCCAAGCTGCCCGCAAAGCCGAGCGCCTCGCGCGGAGCCGAGCCCATATACAGCGAGTTATTGGGGCTCTGGAAAATCGACGTACCGCACGACATAAACGCGGCACAGCACACGATCACAGGGATGGAAGAGTGCTCGTCGAGCGTGCTTACCGCAAAAAGACCGCATACGTACACGCCCAGGCCGACCGCCGTGGGGCCCTCGCAGCCAACACGGTCCGAAACCGTACCCGAAAGCGGACCGATAAAGGCATTCACCATCGGCAGCGCCAAAAAGAGCAGTCCGGAAATGTCAGAACCAAAGCCGTGGGCGTCCTGAAAATAGAACGGCAGAATAAACTCGGATGCGCCGATACCAACGAACACGATGAGCATGCAGGCAAGGTTGATGGTGAAGGCCGAATTTGCAAAGCAGCGACGAGCGGCCTCGATCAAGGACATGGGGCGCTCGCCGGCCTCCGGCTTAACATGCGGCAGCGTGTAGAGCCCCACGATAAACGAGATGACGCCAATGGGCAGGTTGATGAGGAAGATGCTCTCCCAGGGAAAGCTTGCCACCAGCATGCCACCGAGCACGGGGCCACACATCATGCCGAGGGCCACGAAGGTCGCGAGAATACCCATGGCACGGCCTCGTTCGCGCGCCGGGAACGACTCGGTGATGATACCCATGTTGTTAGCCATGGCCGCCGCGCAACCGACGCCCTGAGCAATGCGTGCCAGGATAAGAACCTCGAGCGAGGCCGAAAGGCCGCACAGCAGCGAACCGACCGAAAAGACGATGACGCCCAGCTGGAACACATTCACCTTGCCGCGCACGTCGCCCAGACGGCCAAACGGCAACATGGCCACGCAAGTCGCAAGCAGATACACC
>URZN01000311.1 GCA_900552345.1 uncultured Collinsella sp.
GTCACGCGGTGCATGACGCGCTCGACCTTGGTGGTCGAGACGGTAAAGTCATGCTGGCCCAGGATGTGTGCCTCGTCGTCGTAGCGGTCGTCGAGCAGCGGCAGGCACTCGCCCAACCAATCGGTGAGGCTATCGAGCTTAACGCCGCACTTGGCCGGGATGGTAAAGGCCAAGATGACGCCAGCAAGCGTGGCATGTACGCCGCTCTTGAACATGCAGAACCACAGCAGCAAACCCAGCACCGAGTACGGGGCAAGGCGGTAATGCTGCGTCTTGTTGAGCCACACGAGCGCGCAGGTCACAAGCGCGGCGGCACCCAGCCAAAACGGATTGGGACTCTGACCGTAGAAGATGGCGATGGCGGCGATGGAGATGAGGTCGTCGGCGATGGCGAGCGTCGAGAAGAACACGCGCACGCCGTTGGGCACGCGATTGCCCAAAAGTGACAGCACGCCCAGCGCAAAGGCAATATCGGTTGCCATGGGGATGGCCCAACCGTTGTGGGCGCCGGCATGGTTAAAGATCAGGTAGATGCAGGCGGGAACGACGACGCCGCCCACGGCCGCCAGCATGGGAAGCATGGCCTGACGCGGATTCTTGAGCTCGCCGACCGTCATCTCGTACTTAAGCTCAATGCCCACCAGCAAAAAGAAAATCGCCATGAGGAAGTCGTTGACGAAAAGCTCAACGGTGAGACCGGCCGTAAGGTTGCCCAGACCCACATACAGCGGGGTCTCCAAAAAGTGATGGATGACCTCGTAGGCATCGGTATTGGCGCAAATGACGGCGGCGATGGCGGCGAAGACCATGACGGCGGCAGAAATCGTGCCGTTCTCGGCGATGCGCTCCCAGATGTCGTGACGTTCAAAACGCTTGCGCTCACGAACGTTGAACAGCTGCTCGGGTGCTGCCATGGGCGGCTCCTTTCACGGGAAGGCTCCCGTCTTAAAAAAGCACGGCCCGCCAAATCGGCGGTGCCGCGCTCTAACGTATTACGCTTGCATCTAGCCTACCCTGCACGGATACCGCACAAGCTCGGCCGAAAAGCGGAACCACAGGTTGAACATTATTTGCTCAACGGCACGGGCACGCCTGTCCAAGAGACGACGCGGCGCCGTACACAAAAAACGACCGGAGCGCGGGGCGTCCGCGATCCGGTCGTGGCGTTTAGTGAACTAAACCTAGCAGGCGGCCATGATGGGGGCAGCGACCTGCTTCTTACGGGAGAGGACGCCCGGCATCCAGACGCCGTCGTGCTCGTCGGCAATGCCCAGGCCCTTCTGAGCAGCCTCGGTCTCGCCCTCGAGCAGGACCTGCGAGCCCTCCTCCATGATGTCGGTGATGCACAGGACGATGCCGTCAGCACCCTTCTCGGCGGCGTAAGCGCGCATGGCCTCGCGAATCTCGTCGATCATGCCGAGTGCGCGGGTCTTGTCGACAGTCTCGTACTGGCCGATGAGCAGCTTCTTGCCGGCGGGCTCGAACATCTTGATGTCGTTGCCGACCATCTCGGCTGCAGTGAAGGAGCCGGACGGACGGGTGAGGAAGACCTCCATGCCAAACTTGACCGGGTCGACGCCCACCTGCTCGCCGAGCTTGGCGGCGACGACGCGGTCGACAGCGGTGGTGGTGGGGCTCTTGAGCATGAGCGTATCGGTCATCATGGCCGAGAGCAGCAGCTTGGCCTGGACGTCGGAAAGCTCAACGCCGAGCACGTCGGCGAGCTTGGTGACGATGGTGCAGCTGGAGCCCCAGGGCAGGCAGATGTAGTGCAGCGGGCCGGCGGTCTCGAAGTCGCCGATGCGGTGATGATCGACGACGCCAAAGACCGTGGCGTCCTTAAGGCCGGCGACGGACTGGGCGGACTCGTTGTGGTCGGTGAGGACGACGAGCTGACCGGCCTCGACGGACTCGATCGCGCGAGGCTCGGCGATGCCGGCGTCGGCGAGCAGCTTGGCGGACTCTGCCGGAAGCTGACCAAGGGCGCAGGCCTCGTAGGTGTTGCCGGCATACTCAACCTGGTTGAGCAGCTGGGACAGGACGACGGCGCCCATGATGGCGTCGTTATCGGGGTTCTGGTGACCAAAGACAAGAACGTTTGCCATGGATATCCTCCACTTGATATGTGTACTTGGACGTAGCTATGGTAGCACGCCGATGCCGAGCCTTCGCAGACGGAAGGGCCACGGCATATTTTGGGGTAGGCACGGGGGCCAAGGCTGTCCCTTTTACACCATGTTGGTGCAAAGAAACCTGACCCCCTTGCACCGGCTATTTGCCGGCGGCGCGCAGGGCTACGTAGGCGGCACCGATGATACCGGCGTCGTTGCCGAGCGAGGCGACCTCGATGGGCGTCTCGCGCGAGACGGAAAACGCGTACTGCTTAAAGTGCTCGCGCACGGCGTCGAGGTAGACATCGGCCGAGGCGGAGGCGCCGCCGCCGATGAGGAACATCTCAGGGTCTGTCTCTTATACACATCTG
>URZN01000312.1 GCA_900552345.1 uncultured Collinsella sp.
CTACACGCGTAAGATCGTCGGCAGCGTCAGATGTGTATAAGAGACAGGTCAAGCTGCGGGCAAACTCGTGGAAGCGCGTCGTGCGCGCCATGAACAGGGCACTCTTTTCGGACATATCGGCCTCCAAAGAAATGAGCTCAATCGTACTGGAACAAGCCAGCGCGATTAGGAGTTCGCCAGGTAGTGCTTGATCTCCCACTCGGTGATCGTAGACTCAAACTTATGCCACTCGTCACGCTTCTTTTTGAGGAAGAAGCTGTGGATGTGCTCGCCGAGGGCATCCTTCATAAACTGCGAGTCCTCAAACACGTCAAGCGCCTCTTTAAGCGAACGCGGCAGCGGCGTGTAGCCGGCCTCGACCATCTGACGGTCGGTGAGCTTGAGCGTCTCGGCCGTGGCCTCGGGCGGGAGCTCCAGCTTGCGCTCGATGCCGTCAAGACCAGCCGCCAGCGTGACGGCGTTGACCAGGTACGGGTTGGCCATGGGGTCGGGGCTACGAAGCTCGATGCGCGTGGACAGCTGCTTGCCGGGCTTGTAGACCGGGATGCGGACCATACTCGCGCGGTTGCGCAGGCCCCACGTGGCGTACTGCGGCACGGAGTCGCCACCCGTGGTGATGCGCTTGTACGAATTGACCGTGGGGTTGGTGATGGCGCTGATCTCGCGCGCGTGCGCCAGAATGCCGGCCATGTAGTGCTTGGCGATATCGGAGAGGTGGTACTTCTCGTCGTCCTCGCCCCAAAAGACGTTGTTGCCGTCGTGGTCGAATAGCGACTGGCACAGGAACATAGCACTGCCGTCCTCGCCTGCCAACGGCTTGGGCATAAAGGAAGCGTGGCAACCGCTCTCGTAGGCCTGCTGCTTAATGATGAGTTTGGCCGTGGTGATGGCGTCGGACATGCTCAGGGCCTCGGCGTGGCGCAGGCTCATGCCGTGCTGCGAGCGGCCGGCGGCGTGGAAGGTGTACTCCACGGGTACGGACATCTTCTCGAGCGTGAGGACCGTGTTGCGACGCAGGTCGCGAGCGGCATCGCTCACCGAAAGATCGAAGTAGCCCACGTTGTCGAGCGGCTCGGGGGTGTGCTCGTCGGGGAAGTAGTAGTACTCCAGCTCGGCGCCCACGTTAAGCAGATAGCCAGCCTTCTCGGCCTTATAGAACATGCGGCGCAGGGCGTCGCGCGGGTCGCCGGCAAACGGCTTGCGATCGGGAGTGCACACGTCGCAGAACACGCGGGCGACGCCGTTATGGCTCGGGCGCCACGGCAAAATCTGGAAGGTCGAAGCATCGGGAAACGCCAGCATGTCAGCTTCCTCGGGCGTGGCAAAACCCTCGATGGCGGAGCCGTCAAAGCCGATACCCTCCTCAAAAGCGACCTCGAGGTCCTCGGGGCTAATGGCAAAGTTCTTGAGGCGGCCGAGAATGTCGACAAACCACAGACGCACAAAGCGGATGTCACGCTGCTCTACGGAGCGGAGTACGTAATCGATGTTCTGCTGGTTCATGTCGCTCCCCTTTCTTTCGGGCGGGTTTCGACTGGTCTATAACGCAGATACTATCGCAGAAAAATGTTTCCGCAGGGTTAAAGCGTATCAAGCGCTCAAAAAACGTGCGCGAACAGGCAGTTGCGAACGAATGGTTAGCGTGAGGTCGATGCGCGGTGTTCGATATGACCGGGAACCTCGATGCGTTTGGGCGCCAGCTTTGCGGCATCGCCCACCGTAGTGGTAACAACGTCAATGCGCTCGGAGAGGCGCTCGACCACGCGCTCGGCAATGGTGAGGGTGTCTTGCGCTGCTGTGGTCACACCGCCAAAGAGCACATGGTTCCAGGGGTAGTCGTCAAACGTCGCGATTTTGAGCCCCGCCGGCAGCGAGGGACCAAGCTGCGCCAGCGCCTCGGTCAGACGCAGGAAGACCAGGCCGTTGACGGCAATGAGGCCGAGCTTTTTGCCTGCATAGCCGCGGATGGTCTCGTCCAAGCGGCCGACGCCCGAGGCGCCACCGTCGGCCAGAGTGACGACCTCACCCGCAAGGCCGCGTCGCGAAAGTTCGTCGGCAAAGGCCTCGGCACGTTCGCGACGCACGGGGCTGTCGTCGCTCGCCTCGGTGAGCAGGCACAGGCGCTCGCTGCCCGCAGCAGCCAAGGCGTCTACCAAGCCAGCGACCAGCTCACGGTTGTTAGATGTCACCAGATCGACACCGCCGTCGGCAACATCGCGGTCGAGCAGCACAACAGGCAGGCGTCCCGCTGCCGCGGCGATCGCCTCGTCGTTACCACCGCAGGTGTTGACGACCAGGCCGTCCACGCCGGCATCGATAAGTCTGGTGAGCGACTCTGCTTCCTTAGCGGGGTCGTTGCCGCTGATGGCCGTCATGAGCGAGCAGCCGCGCGCGGCGGCACTGGCGGAAAGGCCCTCGAGCATGGCGCTCGAGAACGGGTTGGCGATGTCAGCCAGAATCACACCGATGAGGTTCGTACG
>URZN01000313.1 GCA_900552345.1 uncultured Collinsella sp.
TGTAGCCCGCAGGCGTCTTGCTCTCAGAAATCAGATATGTGCCTGCAACAAGGCCAGGAATAGAGACCGTGTTATTCGTTCCTTTGGTTTCAAACGTATAAGCTTGCTTCTCGTCATCGGTGAAGCTGCCATCTTGCTTAAGCCATTTAGCGACTTCATTAGTTGCCCCTTCCTTGATCATTTTGACCTTAAAGCCAGCAACGAGATTTGCGCTCGAATCATTCGGATCGGTCTTGGTGATATTGAAGCCGAAGACATAGTCGGTGACTTCCTTTGATTCGGAAGTGCCGGTACCCTTAGGCGACATAGGATCGTTGGAATAGACAAGTTTGACCTTGTTGGTATTACCGACAGCCGTGTATTTGGCATCGCTGGTGAGCTGAGCTCGATAGGTCACAACGACCTTGGAGGTTCCATCAAGAGTCTCACCCACGGAATTTGCAGCAGCCTTGAGATCCTCGAAGTAGACCTTCAAATCTTGGCCTGTCTTATTGTTTGAGTCGTCCGTAGTATTCGTAACAGTCGCGGTGTAATTGCCAGATGCTTCAATCTTTTTGCCGTTGATAGTAACAACAATAGAACTCGGATCAGCCGCCAGTCCAGCAGAGAGGTGGTCCTGGAACTCATACGTGTACTTAACATACGAGGCAATATTGCTCGCAACAGTACCGGTCAACTTATAGTCGATTGCCTGGCCAACCCAGGCGTCGCCCACGTTCTTCCAGTCGCCTTCCTCGGCAGTATCGACCGTCTTACCCGCAGTATCGTCGAGAACCTGTTTATTGACCGTAGGAATGCTGGTCTTCTCGGTAACCTCTACATCGCCGGCGCCCACGACGGCATAAATCGGCGAAGTGGCAGTATTCTTGCTGCCGGTCGTCGACTTATCCGAAGCCAAAGTGTCCGCGTCAGTCAGAAACAGGTAATAACCAGATTTATCGAAAGAAACCTTGGTACCCGCCCCAAACGAAGCCTCTCCAACGCCCGTCGGGTTAGTCGGATTGACATTCTTCGCAACCAGTCCAGCAAGCGTATTGAGCAAATCGGTGTCTTTGAGAACCGTCGTGTTTGTGGTCCCGGTAATGTTGGCAGTCAGCCAATTGGCAACATCCTGCGGGCTGGCATCGGTTGTCAGATCGTTTGCATCATCTTTATTATAGTCGTTGATGGCCTTAATAATGGCTTTTTGCGTCGTGTCATCAACGCCAGTTGCCCACTTAACATTCGAAACGACCTTGTCAGTCTTGTCGCTCTCATCCACGACATCGGCCTCGAAAATCTGGTAGGCCTTGTACTTCACGCTGCCATTATCGTTGTTCTTTTTGATCGTGATGCTATTAGTCGTAGTAGTCGCTTCCTCAGCAAACGCCATGGTCACCGGGGCCATCACGCCGCCGAAGCTCAGCGCTGCTGTGAGGCCGGCGGTTACTGCCAGGCGTGCGATGTTCTTGCCCATGCTCATCTTCTTTTCCTCTGCTTTCTGCTCGAATTCCATTTGATCTAAATCTGTCTGTCTGTGTCTTAGCATCTGCTTCGCTATGTCTCGCCCCGCTCTCTGTGGGGCTGCCAGCTACTCTTTATGGCTGCCACCTCCCCGCTTGACCAGGAGCGCGACCACGATGAGCGCGGCTCCGGCGACCGCAGCAGCGGCCGCGGCGTACATTGCCATATCGCCAGTCGAGGGCATAAAGCCTCCGGTGGTAATGCTAGGGGGTGTGCCGGTGGGCGTGTTGATGAGCGACGCCTCCAGGCTGCCCGTCGACCCGTCCGCGCTGTCGGCGCGCAGGGGCGACTCGGCCGTGATGGTGAGCTTGGGCTTGGCGGCGGCCACCTGGTCGACGTCCAGGCCCCCGGCCTTGACTGTCACTGAGCGCGTGCCCTCGAAGGCGGTGTAGCCCTTGGGTGCCTTGAGCTCGCGGACCTCCAGCTTGCCCGAGTCCACGCCCGAGACGGTAACGCGGCCGTCCTCGCCCGTGGTGACGGTGGCCTTGCCCTCTGCATCCCACGTGCCGTCAGCCGCCAGCGTGCGGCCGCGGTCGTCGGCGATGCCCAGGACCGCCCCGGACAGCGGCTTGTCGCCGTCGCTACCGCGCTTGGTGAGCGTAAGGTCCCAGGTGTAGGCGCACGCGTCGTCGCTCGGCGTGCGGGTGAATCCGGCGTCACCGGATTGATCGGCGAGGGGAGAGCACGGGTAGCGCAGGTAGACCTCGTTGGGGTTGCCCTTCGCGATGCCGTGGCTGCAGCCGCTGTTGAGCGGCGCGTTGTACACGGCGACCACGCGGGCGCCCGCGGTAAAGGCGTCGGCCCCGCCGAGCGCGGCGATCAGTTCGCCGGTGCGCACGGTGAAGGTCTTGCCGTCGACCGAGACCCTGCACTGGGCCGCGATGTCGGTCCAGCCCTTCGCGGGCTCAGTGCCGGCGCGGCCGTCCTTGCCGGTCTGGACC
>URZN01000314.1 GCA_900552345.1 uncultured Collinsella sp.
CAGATGTGTATAAGAGACAGCGGCAAGGGTCAGCGTGGCCTGATCGTGTCCCCGCCCAAGGCCGGCAAGACCACGATCCTCAAGAAGATCTGCCAGTCTATCTCGATTAACAACCCCGAGGTGCACCTCATCTGCCTGCTCGTCGACGAGCGCCCCGAAGAGGTCACCGATATGCAGCGTTCCATCAAGGGCGAGGTTGTGGCGTCGACCTTCGATATGCCCGCCGACAACCACACTCGTGTGGCAGAGCTCGTCATCGAGCGCGCCAAGCGCATCGTGGAACTGGGCGGCGATGTTGTGGTGGTGCTCGACTCCATTACGCGTCTTGCCCGCGCCTACAACCTGGCCGCTCCCGCCTCGGGCCGTATCCTGTCGGGCGGCGTCGATTCGGCGGCCCTGTATCCGCCCAAACGTTTCTTGGGCGCTGCCCGCAACATCGAGAACGGCGGCTCGCTCACTATCCTGGCTTCCGCCCTTATCGATACCGGCTCCAAGATGGACGAGGTCATCTTTGAGGAGTTCAAGGGTACCGGCAACATGGAGCTCAAACTCGACCGCGACCTGGCCGACCGCCGTATCTTCCCGGCCATCGATCCCGTTGCCTCGGGCACGCGCAACGAGGACCTGCTGGTCGACGAGCAGATGCGCCCGTTTGTCTTTGGCCTGCGCCGTATCCTCGCCGGCATGAACAATACCGAGCGCGCGGCCGCGTCGTTTATCAAGGGCCTCAAGGGCACCAATACCAACCAGGAGTTCCTGGTGCGTTCGGCAAAAAAGCATAGCGATTACGAGCAGACGTTCTAGGCCGTCCGCCGCACGCGACATCAGCCATAGACATGTCAGAAGGGCCGGGGTTTAGATCCCGGCCCTTTTCGTATAGCCGCTCGCCAACGATTATTGACCTCACGACCGGCAAGCAGCGATTTTCCCGTTTCAATCCCGCTTCGTCGCTTGCAATCCCCAAGGGGGTTTCGCATAATAGCTGTTAAGCTTCGCGACGGAAAACGCAGATGAAACGAACCATATACCGTTGCTTTGGGGCATAGCCCCGCTTCATCTTCTCTCGCGCAGCCAACTGAATGATGTGATTTGGGTGCTGGAAGATGGGGAGAGCTCATGGCTTCTTCTGATGCAACACAACGAGCAGTCCTTGCTGGACTTTCCTGTGGGATCGGCCTTGCCGCTCCCGTGGTGATGTATGCTGCCACGCTGCCGTTTTCGTCGGTGAACGAGACGGTCGTCGCGGGCGCTGTTCCCTTTGCCGTGGGCGCGGTGGCGGGCGTGGGTATCTATGCCGCCTCGCTCGGCATTTCTGAATATCGCGCGCAGCATGCCGAGCGCCTGTTCGAGCCCGACGCCATGGGTGGCGCTGCGAACGTCAACCAGCATCAAAATGAGTTCCAGACTGCCTCGATGTCCGCCCAACAGCAGTGGGCTGCCCCTCAGGGTGTTGCTACTGCGGCTCCTGCCGTGCAGGCAAACGCCGCGCAGCCCTCTTCGGTTTTCTCCGGCCTGACCGGTGCCTTCCAGCGCCGCCGTGCCGACGATGGCGTCCCCACCATCGCCCGCGCCGCAGACGCCATGAGCGAGGCCGACGCCTGGTCCATGATCGATAGCATGCTCGACGACGATTCGCCGGTCAGCTGCGATCCTGCGCGCTCACGCGATGTGTACCAGGTCGCCATCGACGAGCTTACCTACGGCGGTAAGACCGGCTCCTATAACCGCGATGACATCGCTGCCGCTGCGCGCGCCGTCTCGGGCTCTCATGCCGCCCCTGCGGGCAGCACGGCCGCCTTTGTGGCGCTCGTGGCTAACGCCGCCAACAACGCCGCCACGGCTCAATCCGTTACGTATGACACTGCCGTGCCCGTGACTCCGGCCGCCGCCACCGCCGTTGACCCCTACGCCGACGAACCGCTTGCCGTCGACGAGGAGACTATTGCCGCCCGCCGCGCTGCCGAAAGCTCGCTGTGGGGCGCCCCTGCACAGCAGCAGGCGGCGGAGGCGGTGCCGTACAACGCGAACCTTGCCAACATGCCGATCATCAGCGACGCCTCTGCTGCGGCTATCGACCTCGATGACCTTGACGAGCCGGTCATCTCGAACGACATGCCGTATGTGGTCGCTGCCCCGGTTGATGTCCCGGCCTCCGCGTCCCGGTCCGTCGCAGTTGACGAGCCTGTTGATGCGACTTCCGAGGAAGACGTCCCCATGGCCGATTATTCGGGCCACGAGGGCATGTGGGCAGCCGCTGCCGCAATTTTGGACGAGGCCGTCGAGCCTGCTCCCGTTGCCGCTCCGGTGTTTACACCTGCTCCTCAGCCCGTTGCCCCCGCTTACGTTGGCCGCCACAGCGCCGTGTTCCCCGAGGATACCGCCCGCATCTCGCGCGAAGGCATCGAGCTGTCTCTTATACACATCTCCGAGCCCACGA
>URZN01000315.1 GCA_900552345.1 uncultured Collinsella sp.
GTCTCGTGGGCTCGGAGATGTGTATAAGAGACAGGTGTTCCACCTCTCGTTCGTGGTGGCGCTGCTGGCCTTGTTCCCGGTCAACCCGGGAACGCCGATATCGCTCAACGTGTCTGTGGCGTTCTGCCTGTTGTGGATCGGGTCGCTCGTGGGGTCGCTCCTGGTCATGGGATCGCGGGTGAATCGGGCGCTTCGGCCTTGGTGCGATCCTTGCGGCCTTGGGCCGGCGGCGTTCTGCCTGGGCGTTGCCGCGGGCGCGCTCGTGGCCATCGGGTGGACGATGACGCCCGACTTCGAGACGGTGGCTTCCGGCTCTCCCGACGGCATCGTGAAGGTGAGCGTGGTCACCTCGTTCGCGCTCATCGTGCTGTTTTGCGCGACGAACGTGGTGCTGCGCGGATCGATGCTGCGGCGGGTGGAGCTCATCGCGCGCGGTCGCATCACGCAAGTGATGCCGGCGCCGCGGTCGTTCTCCGGATCGGAGGCGCACGGGGAGGGAGACGCACCCGATGCGCTGCAGGATGCGTACCGGCGCATCGCGTTCGACCGGGGGCTCACGCCGCGCGAGTTGGACGTGCTCGTGGTGCTGGGGCGGGGCAACACGCTCGCGCGCGTGCAGAGCGAGCTGGTCATCTCCGAAGGCACCGCCATCACGCATCGGCGCAACATCTATCGCAAGCTCGACGTCTCCTCGCGCGAGGACATCCTGCGCCTGACGAAGGGTTGATCTCGGTCACACCAAGCCGAATACGAGCTCGTCGGCATCGTCGCCCCAGCTCAGTTCCCCACTCGTTGCTCGCCGAAAATATATGTTGTGATTTCGTGAAGAGGGGTGGTATAATAATCCGTGCATTTACAGAGGCTTTGATGCTTCGGTAAAGATAAGGGTTCTGTTTTTTGGAGGGGGCAGAACCCTTTGTCTTTCTTTGGGACGTTCGCGTCCCATTTTTTTATGCCTGCAGCTCGCGCTACGCGGCATCGTGGGTTATAGGCAAGAAAGTGTGTCCAGAGCCTAATCGTAATCCATGCGATAAGGGCCGCTTGCATGCAGGTCATTCCATTGCACAGCAGTGCCCCAGCGCCCCACCGCTTCATCTTTTTCGCTAGCTTCGGCAGCTGCTCGATAAAACTCAGCAATCAGGACGTCCGTCGGCATTTCCTTCAGGATCTCTTTCGGGCTTGCACGGGCTTCAAGGTCCATATAGCACCACCAGAACGCCGCCTTGACGCGCCTCGTCAGCCTCAATCCCCGATGCTCTCGCAGCATGTGGCGGATCTGGGCGTTCACGCCGCCTTCGATCCTGTTCGTAGTCGCCGGAACAGGTCCTCCCTCGAGCAAGC
Organism: uncultured Collinsella sp.; assembly: GCA_900552345.1. Classification (GTDB taxonomy): domain Bacteria; phylum Actinomycetota; class Coriobacteriia; order Coriobacteriales; family Coriobacteriaceae; genus Collinsella. Next base: position 1,342 of record URZN01000315.1, read on the forward strand.
CTTCGTCGAGATAGGTGAATAGGGTACCGGCCCTACAAAGCTTCAGAAGCCCGCCGCGCGCAGTGCGCAGCCTCTCGTGCTTGTAGCGGATCCGCCCGTCAACCACCTCTTTTTCCTTTAGGAATCCTTCCCATGCCGTGCACCAATTAGAGAAGCCCGCAAGCCACTCCGCAGCTTCGTTGAGGCTACCTATGCGCATGAGCTTCTTGGCGATGCCATAGAGCTCAACGCCCGCCTGGAGCCGCGGCCTGGTCGTGGTCTGGCGCTTCACCTGACAGAACGCATGGAAGACGCAGCGCTGCACGCGTGTGTTCGGCCACACGGCGCGCCTCGCCTTCTCGAACCCCTTTCCGCCATCGGTAATCACGACGTCGGGAGGGGCTATGCGCGCCATGAGCGCCGCCCACGCCTGCGCGTTCTCGCTTCTCGCTAGATGCCAGCCGATCACGTGCTTCTCGGTGCAGGCGATCATAATCACGACGTCGCGCCCCAGCCAAAGGCCATCCACCTCCACCACGTGGTGGACCTCGTCACAGACAGGAGCCACGGGCCACAGGTCCCAGAACTTATTCGTGAGATGCCGGAAGGTGCGTCCGGGCATGCCGAACTCGCCTTGGGTCTTTTTCGAGAGCAGCCACCTCAGGAACAGCTCTAGCAGTTTAGGCTCGTTGTCGTAACGTTGCGTGGTGGATGCGCCGCATGCCTTGCAGCGCCAACGAGTCGCCCCCGACGAGGTCTTCCCGTTGCGTTTCGTGTCGCCCCCGCACGCAGGGCACAGTATCTTCTTCATCCCGTGATTGAACCACGGAATTTAAGAGGGCGGTTTACGGCCTCTGACCTGCGGTGTCAAGTCGAAAGCGGACACACATTCTTGCCAGGCACTTAAACCTGCCTCCGAAATTTAAACGATGGTTTATCGAGGGTTTGACCTGCCCTTACACCCCTAAAACGGACACACTTTCTTGCCTATAACCCGGCATCGTCCAGCACGTCTTCCAGGAACGCTTGATCCGTTTCAAGCACCCCTAACACGATGTCGGCCAACGCCCGATAGAATCCCGTGCGTGCAACGCGTTGCACGTCGT
>URZN01000316.1 GCA_900552345.1 uncultured Collinsella sp.
TGGCGACCCAGCGCGCGGCATACGCTGCGGAGCGGTCGACCTTGGTGCAGTCCTTGCCGCTAAAGGCACCGCCGCCGTGACGGCCGTAGCCACCGTAGGTGTCGACGATGATCTTACGGCCGGTGAGGCCCGTGTCGCCCATGGGGCCGCCCACGACAAAGCGACCGGTGGGGTTCACGTAGATGTCCGCGTTGTCCCACGGCATGTTCTCAGCGGCCATGACCGGGGTGATGACGTGCTCGATGAGGTCGGCCTTGATCTTGCCCATGTCCTCGATCTCGGCTGCGTGCTGCGTGGAGATGACGATGGTCGTGACCTCGACGGGCTTGCCGTCCTCGTAGCGCACCGTGACCTGGGTCTTGCCGTCGGGGCGCAGGTAGGGCAGGGTGCCGTCGTGGCGCACGGCGGCCAGGCGCTCGGCCAGGCGGCTCGCCAGGTAGTGCGGCATGGGCATGAGGGTCTTGGTCTCGTTGGAGGCATAGCCAAACATCATGCCCTGGTCGCCGGCGCCGATCAGGTCGATCGGGTCGGTGGTGGCGCCGGTCTGTGTCTCGAAAGACTCGTCGACGCCCTGGGCGATATCGGGCGACTGTTCGTGGATGAGGCTCATAACGCCGCAGGTATCGCAGTCAAAACCAAACTTTGCGCGGTTGTAGCCAATGCGGCGGATAACGCCACGGGCAATCTCCTGCACGTCGACGTAGGCCTGGGTGCGGATCTCGCCGGCGACGATGACGGTGCCGGTGGTCACGAGGGTCTCACAGGCGCAGCGGACGTTCTCAACGTTGGCGGGCACGCCGTTGGGCGCAATGTAGCCCTGCTCCTGCAGCTCTATTTCTTTAGCGAGGATTGCGTCGAGGACGGCGTCACTGATCTGGTCAGCGATCTTATCGGGATGACCTTCGGTCACCGACTCCGACGTAAAGACAAAGGACCCGTGTTGGGGTGGGATGGAACGAAGTTCTTCTGACATGATTGTCCTTTCAAAAACGTGTCCCGGCGACCGTTACCATTCCGCCGAGCTCTATATGCAAGGGCACATCATATCGCGTTAATCGAATATTCACACCCTTTCCGCACCTACTCATTGGGGACAGACTTAAATGACCAGCCAGGTGCTCATTGGGTAGTCATTTAAGTCTGTCCCCAATGAGTGGGTCGGTGCCCTTTGTGCGGAGGTCGCTTTGTTGCTTTATACTGATGCGGTTAGACATCCATCCTGCAATCGAGGAGATTTCCATGGCATCAGACGTTCGCGTCCGCTTTGCACCCTCACCCACGGGCAAGCTGCACATCGGCGGCGCCCGCACCGCTATCTATAACTGGGCTTTTGCCCGCGCAAACGGCGGCACGTTTATCCTGCGCATCGACGACACCGACCCCACCCGCTCCACCGACGAGAACACGCAGATCATTCTGCGCGCCATGCGTTGGCTGGGCCTGGACTGGGACGAGGGTCCCGAGGTGGGCGGCGACTTTGGCCCCTACGCACAGACCGAGCGCCTGGACCTGTACAAGCAGGCCGCCCAGAAGCTTTGGGACGAGGGCAAGGCCTATCCCTGCTTCTGCACCAAGGAACAGCTCGACGCCGACCGCAAGGCCGCCCAGGAGCGCAAGGATCCCTTCCAGGGCTATCAGCGCCGCTGCCGCGATCTCGATCCCGAGGAGTCACGCCGCCGCATAGAGGCCGGCGAGCCCTACGTCCTGCGCATCAAGGTGCCCGAGGACCGCGGCGACGTCGTCATCCACGACGCCGTCCACGGCGAGGTGACCTTCGACGCCAAGGAGCTCGACGACTTCGTCATTTTCCGCTCCGATGGCACGCCCACGTACAACTTCGCGACCGTCGTCGACGACGCCATGATGAAGATCACCCATGTCATCCGCGGCGACGACCATCTGTCCAATACCCCGCGCCAGGTCATGGTGTACGAGGCCCTCGGCGCGCCCGTACCCACATTCGCCCACATCTCCATGATTCTGGGCGCCGACGGCAAGAAGCTCTCCAAGCGCCATGGCGCTACCTCGGTGGAGGAGTACCGCGACGCCGGTTACCTGTCCGACGCCTTCGTCAACTATCTGGCGCTGCTCGGCTGGTCGCTCGACGGCGAGACCACGATCATTCCGCGTGATGTTCTGGCCAGCAAGTTCTCACTCGACCGCATCTCCAAGAACCCGGCGACCTTCGACCCCAAGAAGCTCGACTGGGTCAATGCCGAGTACATCAACGGCATGTCCGACGCCCAGTTTGCCGATGAGATCATGGTTCCTGAGCTGCACGAGGCGGGTCTCATCGAGGGTAATGTCGAGTACGGCGAGGATTGGATCGATGCGCTTGCCGCCATCGTCCTGTCTCTTATACACATCTGACGCTGCCGACGATCTTACGCGTGTAGA
>URZN01000317.1 GCA_900552345.1 uncultured Collinsella sp.
CGAGATAGGCTCCGGTCTCGTGGGCTCGGAGATGTGTATAAGAGACAGGGCCTCGACAGCCAAAGCGATCTGATCGGGCGGTAGGACCAGCGCCATACGCACGTGTCCCTCGCCCGAAGGACCAAAACTCGCGCCCGGCGTCACCACAACGCCGGCCTTCTCCATGAGCTCCTCGCAAAACGCCATGGAATCGGTGCGACCACCGGGAAGCTTGGCCCACACAAACATAGAGCCATGCGCGTTGGGACGCTCCCAGCCCAGGCCCTCAAGACCGTCGCACAGGGCATCGCGACGTTCCTGGTACTTCAGGCGCTGCGCCTCGACCTCATCGCGCGGACCGTTCAGACAGGCGATAGCAGCCTTCTGGATCGGGAAAAACATACCGAAGTCGATCTGGCCGCGCAGCTTGGCAAAGGCCGAGACCACATCCTCGCGACCGACCAAAAAGCCGATGCGGGCACCGGTGACGTTAAACGACTTGGAAAGCGAGAAGAACTCCACGCCCACCTCAAGCGCACCGGGATACTGCAAGAAGCTGCCGCCGGGCTCGCCGTCAAACACGATGTCAGAGTATGCGTTGTCGTGAACGATGAGCAGGTCGTGCTCGCGGGCGAAAGTGATGATCTCCTCGTAGACCTCGGGCGTGCCCACCGAGCCGACCGGGTTGGCGGGCAGCGACACGATCATATACTTGGCACGATCGGCCACCTCGGGATCGATACCCGCCACATAGGGCAGGTAATTATGCTCGGCAACCAGCGGATAGTATTCGAGCTTGGCATCGGCGATCTTGGCACCCGCCTCGAAGACCGGGTAGCACGGATCGGGAACCAAAATAGTATCGCCCGGATCGAGCAGGGCCAGGCCCAAATGGCCCACACCCTCCTGCGTGCCGTTGCACGACTGCACCATAGACGGCGTAATGCCGGAGACACCAAAGCGACGCTCGTAGTAATCGCACACGGACTGCTTGAGTTCGGGCAGGTCGCGCAGGGCATACTTCCACATCTCGGGATCTTGGGCTGCCTGCGTGAGCGCCTCGACCACGTGGTCGTACGGCTTAAAGTCGGGCGTGCCCACGCTCATGTTGTAAATGGTCTTGCCCTGAGCCTTCAGCGCGAGAAGCTTGTTGTTGAGCGAGGCGAAGACCTCCGCGCCAAAGCGGTCGAGACGCTGCGATGCCTGCATGGTGCCACCTTTCGATATAAAAAAGCGGCGCTCCGACAAGAGCGCCGCGCGATACGGGCCATCAGATTGCAAAAGTGTAACGCTTGCAACCCCCGTATTGGTTCAATTTAGCCAACCTTAGTCAACTGGATTGAGCGCGTCGATCTGCGCAAGCCACAGACGCGAGCTGGCGTCACTCGGCATGCGCCAATCGCCGCGCGGGCTGAGCGTCACCGAGCCCACCTTGGGACCATCGGGCAGGCAGCTGCGCTTAAACTGCTGGGCAAAGAAGCGACGGTAGAACGTACGTAGCCACGTGTGGACGGTCTTGGCGTCGTAGACGCCCTCGAAGCTCTTGAGCGCCATGCGGTAGATCTTGCCCGGCTCAAAGCCAAAACGCAGCAGGTAGTAGAGGAAGTAGTCGTGCAACTCGTACGGGCCCACCAAATCCTCGGTCTTCTGCGCAATCTCGCCGTCGCCCGTGGGCGGCAGAAGCTCGGGGGACACCGGCGTATCGAGGATATCGAGCAAGACCTCGGCAATGCGCCCACCAAAGACATCGGCGGCATAGCGCACCAGATGGCGCACAAGCGTCTTGGGCACGCTCGCGTTGACGGCGTACATGCTCATGTGGTCGCCGTTATAGGTGGCCCAGCCGAGCGCCAGCTCCGACAGGTCGCCGGTGCCGATGACAAAGCCGCCAGCCTGGTTGGCCAAGTCCATCAGAATCTGCGTGCGCTCGCGGGCCTGGCTGTTCTCGTAGGTCACGTCCTGCACGGCCGGATCGTGCTCGATATCCTTAAAATGCTGCTCCACGGCAGCATGGATCGAGACCTCGCGGAAGCTCACACCCAAGTCACGAGCGAGCGACTCGGCATTGGACTTAGTGCGGTGCGTCGTACCAAAGCCGGGCATGGACACGGCCGTGATACCGGTGCGCGGCAGCCCCAAGGCGTCGAACGCACGCACGGTCACAAGTAGCGCCAGCGTGGAATCGAGACCGCCCGAAAGGCCGATGACGGCCGCCTTGGTGCCCGTATGGGCAAGGCGGGTCTTGAGGCCCGCGGTCTGTAGATTGAGGATCGTCTCGCAGCGTTCGGCCAAGTCGCCGTGGTCGGCCGGCACAAAGGGCGCGCGCGGGAAAACGCGGTCGATGTCGAGCGCATCGCGCAGGACCTGTCTCTTATACACATCTGACGCTGCCGACGATCTTACGCGTGTA
>URZN01000318.1 GCA_900552345.1 uncultured Collinsella sp.
CTACACGCGTAAGATCGTCGGCAGCGTCAGATGTGTATAAGAGACAGCCTCTTGGTTGTCTTGCCACCATTATGGCTGCGAAACTGCAGGTGCGCGCCACGCACGTCGCCAAGGTGACAGAACTGTTCGCGAGCGGGGGCGTTTTGTCCGCCTCGCACTCACAGCGGTGACGGGGACCAAAATGATTATTAAATCCCCGTCCCAGAAAAATCATTTAGCGGCGGGCACGGAGCTTTTCGTAGCCGTCGGCAAAGAAGGCGACCGTGGCGGCGTCGGCCTCCGCGGCGTACGTCTCGGTTGCGGGAACCACGCCGTGCTCGTCGCTCACCAGGAACAGGGCACCCTTAAGCTGCGCGGGAATGTCTACGCGCGTGACCGGGATGCCCTTGGTCTGGGCCAGCTGCTCAATGAGCGTCGCCGTGCCGCACAGACACTCGTCCGCCGGCGCCACAAAGGCAAGCTCGCCGTTGTTGACGGCGGCGAGCAGCTCGGGCGCCACGCCGGTCTCGTCGGCTTCGGAGCGAGCCTCGGCAGAGCGGGCACGCAGCGCCTTGGCCGACGTGTCGGCCAGCGGCTCGTACTCCCCCACCGTCATGGCGGCATTGCCGTTAACGTCGATCACAAGCATGAGCACGCCGTCGCGTGCGGTGTAGTCGCCCTCGGCAAGTGACCACTCAACGTGCTGCTTTGCCCAGCTGAGCATGTTATGGGTAAGCGGCTCGCCCTGCACCAGGCGCTCGGACAGCGCGCGGATGTGGCGGTTGAGCATGGGCACCTTTTTGTTGGACATGCGCCAACGGCAGATGAGCGCGGGCTTGTCGAGCGTGAACTTCTCGACCGCCTCCTGATTGGCGCAAAAGTCCTCGTACGCACGCTGATCCTCGGCATTGCCAAACAGCTCGTCATCATCAATCTGGGGCATGGTTGTACCTTTCGTGTTAGTCATTCCGTCCTCTTATACCAAAAAGACGGCCCTCCAAACGGAGCGACCGTCTTTTGCAGAGATTATTTTGTCCCGGGGCGAAACTTAGTGACGGAAATGCCTGGCACCCGTGAAGACCATCGCAATACCATGCTCGTTGCAGGCCTGGATGCTCTCGTCGTCGCGCTTGGAGCCGCCGGGCTGAATGATGCAGGTCACGCCGTGCGCGGCAAGCACGTCGACGTTGTCGCGGAACGGGAAGAACGCGTCGCTTGCGCAGGCAAAGCCGCCCTTCTCCACGCCCTCGCGCTCGCAGAAGTCCTCGGCACGCTCGCAGGCCAGCAGCGCAGAATCCACACGGTTGGGCTGACCCGGGCCCATGCCAATGCCGGCCTTGCCCTTGGAGACCAGGATGGCGTTGGACTTAACGCCCTTGCAGACCTTCCAGGCAAACTCGAGCTCGGCCATCTCGGCGTCGGTGGGCTTGCGGTCGGTGGGGAACGTAAAGGTCGCGGGATCCTCGGTCACGTGGTCGACTTCCTGCACCAGCATGCCGCCGTCGACGGAGCGCAGCTCCACCTGGGCGCCGTGGTCCACGCCGCCGGTAGCCAGCACGCGCAGGTTGGGGCGCTTGGCCATGCGCTCGAGTGCCTCGTCGGTGTAGCTCGGGGCGATGATGACCTCGACGAACTGCTTGTTCTGATCGGCAAAGTGCTCAACCAGCTCAAAGGGAACCTCGCGGTTGCAGGCGATGATGCCGCCAAAGGCGCTCTTGGGATCGCAGGCGAAGGCGCGGTCGTAGGCGGCCGTGATGTCCTCGGCAACGGCGGAACCGCAGGGGTTCTGGTGCTTGAGGATCACGCAGGCCGGCTCGTCGAACTCGCGGACCAGGTTCCAAGCGGCATCGGCATCCAGATAGTTGTTGTAGCTGAGCGGCTTGCCCTGGATCTGCTCGGAGCCCACGAGCGGGAACTGCGAGCTCGCGGTGTTCTCGCAGCCCTCGGCAAAGCGGTAGACCGTAGCCTTCTGCTGAGGATTCTCGCCATAGCGCAGGTCGTCGACCTTCTCCAGCGAGATCTCGAGCTTGGCAGAGGTGTCCGCCACGTCGCTTGCCTGGGCGGCAAGCCAACGGGAGATAGCCGTGTCGTAGGCGGCGGTGGTCTGGTAGACCTTCACCTGCAGGCGACGACGGGTGGAGAGCGTGGTGCAGCCACCGGTCTCGCGCATCTCGGCCAGGACGGCGTCGTAGTCGGCCGGGTCGGAAATGACGGTAACGCTCGCGGCGTTCTTAGCGGCAGAGCGCAGCATGGAGGGGCCACCGATGTCGATGTGCTCAATGGCATCCGCGAAGGTGACCTCGGGGTTGGCGACGGTCTTCTCGAACTCGTACAGGTTGACGACGACCAGGTCAATCAGCTTAATGCCGTGCTGAGCGGCCTCCTGCATGTGCTGCTCGGAATCGCG
>URZN01000319.1 GCA_900552345.1 uncultured Collinsella sp.
CATCGGCATCGACGCCTATCTGACCGATTCCTACGAGGACGTCGCCTCTTACACCGCAACCATCGCGTAACGACAGACATCGATAGCCGCGGATTGGCGGACACATCCGCGCACATGCCAGACGGGGCCGCAGGAAATGATCCTGCGGCCCCGTCGTTTTTATGCCGATGCGTAACGAGCGTTAGCGCTCCATATTGGGGACGATGCTGCCCTCGGTCACCGCATGCACGGCAAGGCGCATGATGTTGTCGTAGCCGGTCTTGCTTAGGATCTCCGAGATGCGGCGCTTGATGGTGCCCTCGCTCATAAACAGCTCGGCCGCGATCTCGCGGCGGCTCTTGCCCTCGCAGGCAAGGCGCAAAATCGACAGCTCGACATCGTCGAGCGCCGCCGTACCCGAAAAAATGCTCTCGGGCGGCTTGGGAAACGTGCAATAGCCCGCCAGCGTGGAGCGCATCACGGCGAACAGCTCGTCGATACCGACGTTCTTGTACACAAAGCTATCGACGCCCGCCTCGCGGGCCTGATCGACAAAGGTGATCTCGGGCATGCCGGTCATGATAATGATGCGGCACTCGGGCAGCTGCTCCTTGATGCGCGCCGCCGCCACGATGCCGTTGGAATCATGCTCGGTGCATACGTCCATCAGTATCATGTCCGGACGCTCCCTGAGCGCGACACCCAAAGCCTCGGAGGCATCGGCGATGGCGGAAACAACGGTCATATCGGGCTGGTCGCCAACGGAGCGCGCCAGGCTCTCGCGCAGGATGGCCTGGTCTTCGACGATTAACACGCGGATCATGAGCTTCTCCTTTGGAACGTGTCGTTGGCGTTAAGCGGGATGGACACCGCAAGCGTAAAGGGCGGGGCGGCGTGGACCTCTAGGCTGCCACCCAGATCTTGCGCGACATGCCTCATACCTGGGATACCCGTTCCCTCGCGATACGATACGGGGGCCGGGGACCCGTCGTTAGAAATCGTCATGCGCGCGACGGCGCCAGCATCCGCCCCCTCCTGCCACAGACGCACGTGGACCCGATGCGCCTGCGCATGCTTGGTGGCATTGGTCGAGGCCTCGCGGATAATCTGCAAAAATGCGGCGGCGACACGCGCGTCCTCAGGCAGCGCACCCTCAACATCGATCTGCACACTCACCAAACCAAAAGCATGGACGATATCACCCAGCTGTTCTGCAGGCTCGCTGGCACCGCCACCGCGCAGATCGGCAGCAATTGAGCGCAGCAACGGATCAATCTGCTCGATCGACTCATCGTCCAGACGCCCCTCCTCCAAATAGCGATGAAGAATGGACAGGCGCTGCCCGATCACGTCGTGCACGCGGGCGCGCATACGCAGATAGGCCGCGTTGTCGGCAACTTTTTTGACTTCTTCGATCTGGGCTTGGAGCTCTTGGCCCGCAAGCTCAAGCAGGTGGTTGGCTTGCGCCAGGCGGTCATGAGCATGCGCGTACTCTGTCACATCAAGACCGATAATGCGCTCAAACGAACGGCCCGAAACCATAACACGATCGCACACAAATAGGCGAATCTCGGCGGGAGAGACCTCGACCACCGCACGCGCCCCACCAAAGCGATCCAGATTAATCCGCACACGGTTCCTGCTGCTTTCGGGCATTTGCATGCTAAGTTTGCGCAGGCCGTTCCATGTGCTGCTCATGTCGCCTAGGTCGGTGGGCATATGAAGTTCCACCAGGTTTTTGCGCATGCAGCGGTTCATGAGCAGCGGACGGCCCCTCGGGTCCAGATACAGGATGCCTACGGGAATCACGTTGATGGTCTCGATCGTCGAGAACATGGTGATATCCTCTTGGCGGTTACGGACGTCCATCAAGAGCGCCGCGATGGAACGGAACAGGAAGAACGCTCCCTCTGCGATAAGGACAACGGTCCACGCCGGGCCCATGGCAAAAACCACCGGTGGCGTAACGGCGACAACGAGCAGCAGCTCGACCAGCATGACAGGGCGACGATAGTGCACCATAAGTACCACGCCATAGGCAAAGATCGCGGCATTGAGCCACAACGCTCCGCCCATTGCCCTGGCGCAAACGTCAAGCGGCGCCACCAGATACGAGCCAGACGACGCGAATAAGATGAGTGCCGAAATCATCAGGTGAAGCACAAGGCTCGCCTCGTAGGCGCAAATCACCTTACGGTTATAGGACGAGCGGCGCGATGCGATGAGCGGGACGTGGATCGTCTGCAGACACGCAGCCAGGGCAAAGACGACATCGAGCGCAACGATTTGGGGAAGGATGAGCTAAATCTGCATCGTCACTCACCCGCCCTCGGCATCAAGACGATCATGCGCAGCTGGCCGGGCTCGCCCTCAAAGCGGTATGCCAC
>URZN01000320.1 GCA_900552345.1 uncultured Collinsella sp.
GCTTCTGGCACACCGCGTGAATCGCCGCGAGCTCGGCCTTGGAGTACAGCGTGCCGTACTCAGTCGATAGGCTCACGTACACGGCGCCCGGGAACACCGTGTGCTCGTAGCTCTCGTTTTCATAGAACACCTGGATATAGTTCTCGAGGTCCTCGGCGTGCATCTTGCCCTCGTAACCGGGGATGGTGAGCACCTTGTGGCCGCCAAACTCGATGGCGCCTGCCTCGTGGCAGGCGACGTGGCCAGTCTCGGCAGCAACGACGCCCTCGTAGGGCGCGAGCAGCATGTCGATCACTGTCGCGTTGGCCTGCGTGCCGCCCACCAGAAAAAACACGTCGGCATCGGGGGCCTGACAGGCCTCGCGGATAAGCTGCTTGGCACGCTCGGTGTGCGCATCGGTACCATAGCCGGGCTGCGGCTCCATATTGGTGTCGACAAGCGCCTGCAACACCGCCGGGTGTGCGCCGTGGGAATAATCGTTGTTGAACGCGAGCATGGCAATCCTCTCTTACCGGGTATCGGCCAGATGATTCAAACGGGGCTATTGTACGCCGTTGGGATAGGCAATGCGCGCGGCAAGGCATTCAAGCGCCAGTACCAGGGCAAAACCGCAGCTTACGTCACTCAAAAAGTGCGCACCGATCACGATGCGGCCAAAGGCGACGAGCGCCGCGACCACAGCCGCCGTCCAAAAGACCATACGACGGCGCGACGGCTTTTCCTTAAAGGCCGCCGCGGGAAGCCCGGCGAGCATAAGGCCGATCGCCGCGTGCGCCGTGTGTCCGCTCGCAAACGACTTAAAGCCGTCCTTGACGACACCGGCGGCAATATAGGCCCACTTGTCGGGGTTGCCGATCACCCACCACGGCTGAAACTCGAGCCCCTGCGTGACCTCGATCACGCGCATGCGCGGACGCGACCACAGCGGCTTGACGATCACGTTGAGGATGATGGCCTGAGCGATCCACACGGCAAGCACCATCAACGCCCAGCGCGTGAGCTCGTCGGGCTCGGTCGTGCGCGTGAGGCGATAGACGATAAGGTTGGCAGCGATGACAAGCACAAACGTCAGCACCAACTGAACCGCGATGAGCTTGCCGCCGACGCGCAGCGATCCGATAATCTCGTAGCCGGCCAGGCCAACGTTGACGAGGATGCCGAGCACGGCGAGCCATTTGCTCCCCCTGGAGTCGGGACGCACCGCGCGCACGAGCATAACGCCCGCGATGCTCGCCGTCAGCTCGAACGGCAGCTCGCCGGCCGCCTCGATAAAGCGGCCGAACAAGCTGGACGAGTTGAACAGCGCACTCGAAATCTGGTAATCGAAAAACGACCCAACGAGCAGACAAAAGACCAGGATGGCCGCGATAGCAGCGGCATCTTTCTTATAGATATACCCGAACATGCTTTCCTTTCGATGGAACCGGATTGCCCAAGTGGGGCGTCTGCAGCGTCGACCCATTAATCATCGTCGGACGCGCCCAGCTGCTGCAGCAGCATGAGCGCCGCGGCCACGGGGCCGGTGCCGTCGTTGGCATCGAGGCCGCGACCCAGGCCGCTGCCTGCGCCGGCGCCCGCCTTGTAGGGCACCGACAGCTTGCGGCTCTTGGGGAAGTTCACCGCGCCATAGCGGGACTTAAGCTCAAAGGCCACCTTCTTGGGCACGTCGACGCCTAAAAACGTGATGCGACCGCCGCTGAGCGTGACGCTCTCGAGTCCCAGGCGCTCGCCGCGAATGCGGATGCGTGCGCGATTGAACAGGTTGAGTCCCGCCAACGGCAGTTCGCCATGCGCAGCCTCGGTCTCTTCCTGCACCTCATCGATGCTCTCCAGGTCCTCGGCCGCTGCGAGCTTACGGTACACGAGCACGCGCTGATCCACCGCCGGCAGGTACTCCTCGGACAAGAAGTAATCGGCCGGCAGGTTAATACCCACGCTCGCCGCCTCCACGCCGGCGTCGTCATCGCCGCGCGCCTCGGCCACTGCCTGGCCCAACATCTGCGTAAACAGGTCAAAGCCCACGCTCGACAGGTTGCCGTGCTGCTCGGCGCCCATAAGCGAGCCGGCGCCGCGAATCTCCAGGTCGCGCATGGCGATGCGCATGCCGCTGCCCAGGTCCTGGAACTCGGAAAGTGCAGTCAGGCGCGCCGTGGCCTCCTCGGTGAGCGGCAGCTCACCCGGGAACATAAAGTACGCGTAGGCCTGCGTGGCAGAGCGGCCCACACGGCCCTTGAGCTGGTAGAGCTGCGCCAGGCCAAGGCGCTGCGAGTCCTCGATGATCAGCGTGTTGGCGGTCGCGTTGTCGATGCCGCTCTCCACGATGGTCGTGGCGATGAGCACGTCGATCTTTTTGGTCGCGAACTC
>URZN01000321.1 GCA_900552345.1 uncultured Collinsella sp.
CGAGATAGGCTCCGGTCTCGTGGGCTCGGAGATGTGTATAAGAGACAGGAACGTGCCGGGCAAGATCGCGACGCTCGTGGGTGTGGGCTCGTCGATTTGCGGCGGTTCTGCCATCGCCGCGACCGCGCCCGTCATCGATGCCGACGATCGCGAGATTGCCCAGGCTATTTCGGTCATCTTCCTGTTTAACGTTATCGCGGCGCTCGTGTTTCCGACGCTCGGCGGCATGCTCGGGCTGACCAACGAGGGCTTTGACTTGTTTGCCGGCACCGCCATCAACGACACCTCGTCGGTAACGGCTGCGGCGAGCGCCTGGGACAGTATGCATCCCGGCGCCAATGTGCTCGAGAGCGCCACGGTGGTCAAGCTCACCAGGACGCTGGCCATTATTCCCATTACGTTGGTTCTCGCATGCTGGCAGATGCATCTGGCGCGCAAGGCCGGCGGCGATGCCAAAAGCACGTTCTCGCTTAAACGCGCGTTTCCCATGTTCGTGCTGTTCTTTGTGCTGGCGAGCGTAATCACCACGGTGCTTCAGCTTCCTGCATCCATTACGGCGCCCATCAAGGAACTGTCGAAGTTCTTTATCGTGATGGCCATGGCGGCTATTGGCTTTAATACCGATATCGTCGAGCTAGTCAAAAAGGGCGGCAAGCCCATCGCATTGGGCTTTTGCTGCTGGATTGGCATTGCTTGCATGAGTTTGGGAATGCAGCACGTGCTGGGAATCTGGTAGAGAAGTAGCTGATTTGCGTGCTGCGTGCTGGCGAGCGCATCCTCGCGGTGGAGCGATAGGAGCTCTTGCGGGTATGGCTTGTCCGCAGGTTTATAGGTCCCGAAGAGCTCTTATCGCCCCGCCAGGATGGCGATGCGGGGCAACACCTATACTCGCAGGACGGCGCTTTCTGCCCTATAGTGTTTGGTGAGCAATATCGTTCAATTTTGAAACACTCGCCCGCGCGGCCGTCGCCGGCGGCGCGGCGCCGAGGACGGGGCACAATATGAACAGTGACGCCAAGCTACAAATCTTGATCGAGGCCTTGGCTGCTGCCGGGGCCTCGGCGTTGGCAATCGATGGACATGGACACGTGGCGATTTCGACCATGGATGATGTCGCGCTCGAGCAAGATGTCGCGGCATTTGTCGCCGAGCGCCTGGGGCGCGTGGGCAATGGCACGCGCCTGGTGATGGGGCATGCGGGAGGGCGCTTGAGCCTCACGGTGCGTCCGGTCGCTAAGGAATACGGCGCGCTTTGGGTGATCGTGGTCCGCGAGGTGCACGGTGTGGCGGCACATGCGGGTATTGAGTGGCTTAATGCAGATGAGGTCGAGGCGCGCTACGAGGCAAGCGCGTACGGCATTGTCGAGGGTGCCGCCGCGGTCGCTGGCCCCGTCTGCGAAAGCTATGCCCGCGGCGTGCCCCTCATGTTGGAGGGCGAGCTGGGCGCTGGCCAGGCAGAGATTGCAAAACGCCTCTATCTGGATGGGCCTTATGCTGACGAACCCTTTGTGTCCGTGGCACTTGACGAGCTCACAGATCGCGGCTGGCGCCATCTGCTCAAAAGCTCGGAATCGCCGCTGTTCCAGGCAAGGCTGACCCTTTGTATTGGCGGCTGGCATGCACTTTCGCCGCATCGTCTGCGCGAGCTTGTCTCCACGATGACCGACACGGCGCTGGCCGCGCGTTGCCATGTGGTTCTGACGGCAAACGATATGCCGGGCGGTGGCGAAAGTGATCAGGCCGCTTTTGTAACCGAGCGCTTGGCGTGCGCAGTAAGTGTGGCGCCTGCGATTGCCGAGCAGGGTGGCGCATCGAAAAAGGTTGCGCAGTATTTGTCATATCTGTCAGATGTCTTTGGAACTGCCGCTCCGAGTATGTCCGAGGAGGCTGCCTCGATGCTCAACGGCTATCGCTGGCCCCGCAACTACCTGCAGCTTCGCGAGGTCTCGGAACGACTCTATATATTAGTAGGGTCGGGTGTGGCGGAGCGCGCGGTGGCAGAGGAGGTGCTCGCCCAGGAGGACGTCATCAAAACCACAACCTTTGGCGCTCCGATGCTCGACAGCGACCTGTATATCCTGCGTCCACTGGCCGATACCGAACGCGACATCGCGCGGCTGGTCGTAGGCCACCTTCAGGGCAACCGGACCCGCGCTGCCGAGGTGCTGGGGATAAGCCGCACGACCCTGTGGCGCTTGCTGAAGGACGACGACCGCTGAGCGAGGCGCCCGTGACCGCGTGCAGCGCGTGTGCTACAGTCCAAAGCAGTAATGTTTCGATTGTGTTACGGCTGTCTCTTATACACATCTGACGCTGCCGACGATCTTACGCGTGTAG
>URZN01000322.1 GCA_900552345.1 uncultured Collinsella sp.
CGCGTAAGATCGTCGGCAGCGTCAGATGTGTATAAGAGACAGTGGTATGGGACGCAGGCGCTACGGATTGGCGGGCTGGCTAGCCCGTGTAGCGCTCGCGGTAGGTGTTGCGCTTGGGCGCGGAGCCGTGGCTGCCGTGATGGCGGGTGCGGCTGGCGGTGTTAGTCGCGGATGCGGTGGCGCGCTTGGAGCTGGCCTGCTTGGGCGGGATGCCGCCGGCCTTGAGGATCTGCACCTCGCGGTCGGTGAGCTCGCGCCACGAGCCTTTGGCCACGTCCTTGAGCTCCAGTCCGGCAAAGTTGCAGCGGTGCAGGCGGATCACCGGGTGGTGGATTATGCTCAGCATGCGCTTGACCTGGTTCTTGCGGCCCTCGCGGATGATGACCTCCACGGCGGTGGTGCCGGGCTTGACGCCTTGCGGAGCCACGGCCTCGGCCTCGCGCGCGCTGATGACGCGGCAGATCGCCGGCTGGCACAGGCCGTCGTCGAGCTCGATGCCGCGACGCAGCGGTGTAAGATCGCGGTCGGACAGTTCGCCGTCCACGAGCGCCTGGTAGGTCTTGTAGACGTGCTTGCTGGGGTGCAGCAGGTCCTGGGACAGGTCGCCGTCGGTGGTAAAGAGCAAAAGGCCTGTGGTGTCGCGGTCCAGGCGACCCACCGGGAAGAGCCCCGGAAAGCGGTCGCGCGGGACCAGGTCAGCCACGCAGGGGCGTTCCTGCGGATCGCTCATGGTGGTGAGGTAGCCGGTCGGCTTGTAGAGCATCAGGTACACGGCGCCCTGGTTGAGCTTGACAGGCATGCCGTCGACCTCAATGTGGTCGCGGTCGACGTCGACCTTGGTGCCGAGTTCGGTCGCGACCTGGCCGTTGACGGTCACGCGGCCGGCGGTCATCAGGTCCTCCGAGCCGCGGCGGCTCGCCACGCCCGCGCGTGCCAAAAAACGCTGCAGGCGCATGGTGTGCGGGTAGACGGGCCGGGCGCCGCCTGCGGGCGAAGTTGCGCCCGCAGCGCGTGCGGTGCGCGTTTCCTCTGCTTCGTTAGTCCTCGTCATGCATGTCCTCCGAGGTATCGACGGTGGGCAAAAGCTCTGCGTCATCCGTGTCCTCAACATCGGTATCGAGCAGTTCGCGCTCTTCGTCCAGGTCCTCGGCCTGCTCCTCGAGCGTGGACTGAATGCTGCGGCCGCTCAGGCGCTCGCGGATAAACTGGCGCGACTGCTCGTCGGGGGCAAACTGCTCCAGATCGGGCAGGTCGCGGGTGGAACGCAGACCGAACTTCTCCAAAAAGGCGTTAGTCGTGCCGTAGATGATGGCCTGACCGCGCTGGGGGTCGCGGCCGAGCTCGCGCACCAGGCCCTTGTCCACGAGCGACGCGATGACGCCGTCGGAGTTGACGCCGCGGATGCCCTTGACCACCTCGCGCGTAACGGGCTGGTGGTAGGCGATGACGGCCAGGGTCTCGAGCGCCGCCTGCGACAGTTTTTGCGTGTCCCAGCTCAGTACGAATGCCTCGACCACGTCGTGATAGGCGGGGTGTGTAAACAGGCGCCAGCCACCGGCGACCTCGCGCAGCTGAAAGCCGCGATTGGCCTCCTCGTACTCAACCTTGAGCTCGGCCAAAAGCGACGCGCACTCGCCCGGAGCGATATCCAGCGCACCTGCTAGCGCGGGTGCGCTCACGGGATCGCTCGATACCAGCAGAAGTGCCTCGAGGGCGCCTTTGAGGCTGTTTGCCTCCAGCGTGGAAAGGGTTGACATGGTTACCGCTCCTATTCGGTGAGCTCGGGGCCCTCGCCGGGCACGTATGCCTCGGCGCCCTCGACGCGGTTGATTTGAATGGTTCCAAAGATCTCGTCCTGGCTCAGCGTGAGCGAGCCGCGCTTGGCGAGCTCGAGCATGGCCAGGAAGGTGACGACGAGCTGCTCGGTGGTGGCGTCGCCGTCCAACAGCTCGCGGAAGGTGCAGGTTTGGTGCGCCATGGTAAAGCGGTCGACCGAGGCCACCGTCAGGTCGAGCGGAACGCGATGCGGTGCCACGTGCTCGGCCTCCAGCAGAAAGGTCTGGCGCTTGCCGTCCAGGTCGGCGCAGATGACGGCGAGGCCGCGCAGCGTGATGCCGGCCAGGTAGTCGGGCATAAGACCCAAAAACTCGGGGTCGGGGCCGGCCACACGCGGATGCATGCGGCTCTCGGCCTGCATCCGCGCGCCAAGGGCCGCCGCCGCACCCTTAAACTGCTTGTAGGCGATCAGGCGCTGAATCAGGACCTCGCGCAGGGCATCGCCGTCGAGTGCGCTGAGTTCCTCGCTGTCTCTTATACACATCTGACGCTGCCGA
>URZN01000323.1 GCA_900552345.1 uncultured Collinsella sp.
TCGTCGGCAGCGTCAGATGTGTATAAGAGACAGGTGTACGTCCGACGACCTGGCGGCTGCGCAGGTGGCGCCGTTTGGGATCGATCTGGACGAGCTCAAGGAGCGCGGCTGGGCCGATACGGGCATGGCGCTGCCGACGCGCACGGGTGAGCCGGTGATTCCCTTGAACGGTGGCAGGATCGCGCTAGCAAGCGACGTGTGGGGTCGAACCGGTTTGGGCCGCGTTCCCGGCTGGATCGCGCCCATGGTGGAGCCCGGCCCGGGAATGTTTCGCCTCATTAGTGGCAACCGTCCCTTTGAGTCGCATACTTCGCGCGGGCTCGCGGCGGCCGGCGCCGCCGAGGCGGGTTCCGACCTGGATGCCGTGCAGATGAATGTCGATGCTGCTGCGCACATGGGCATTGCCGACGGCGAGATCGTCGAACTCGTGAGCGATATGGGCCGCGATCGCGTACGCGTGGAGACGACGCCCTATCTGCATCCGGCGTGCATCTTTACGTCGGCTGCTCCCGGTGGGCGTTCGCTTGGCTCCGATGCCGGTGGCGCTCAAGGCTTGGGCGTGGGCCCGCTCGACCATACGCCGTTGCGTTGGGACCCGTTGACGGGCGCCGCGCTCACCCAGGAAAACGCCGTTCGCGTGGAAAAGATCGCGGCGCGCGAGGATAATAACGAGTAATTGACTCAGCTAATGTATTTGACTGATCCACGTTTCTTTTGAAAGGCCGCACATGAGCGATAGCCAGAACATGTCCGATGAGGTACGCGCCCGCCTGCGCGCCATTCCCTCCGTCAACGAGCTGCTCGCAGAGTGGCCAGTTGTGAAGGCTGTGGGGGAGACCTGCGACGCGGTGGTGCATGCCGCCGTCACGGCCGAGCTCGACGAGGAGCGCTCCGCCATTCGCGCCGGTGCCGCCCCGCGCTCTAAGCGCGAGCTGGCCTCGGCGATCGAGTGGCGTGCACATCGATCCGCACTGCCAAGCCTGCGTCCTGCCGTCAACGCCACGGGTGTGGTCATCCATACCAACCTGGGCCGAGCCCCGCTCGCGGAGTCGGCGGCAAAGGCCGTGGCCGAGGTTGCGCGCGGGTACAGTACGCTCGAGTACAGTGTGGACACCTGTTCGCGCGGGTCGCGCAAGGAGCACGCCGCGCAGCTGATTCGCTCGCTCACCGGTGCCGAGGACGCGCTCGTGGTCAACAACAATGCCGCCGCGGTGCTGCTGGTGCTGGCGACCCATGCCGCAGGCAAGGAGGTCATCGTCAGCCGCGGCGAGCTTGTCGAGATCGGCGGCAGCTTCCGCATCCCCGATGTCATGGCGGCTTCGGGCGCCAAACTCGTCGAGGTCGGCGCCACCAACCGCACGCATTTGGGCGACTACGAGCGCGCCATCACGCCCGATACGGCGATGATCCTTAAGGTCCATCCTTCTAACTATCGCATCGAGGGCTTTCACGAGGAGGTGGGTTCTCGGGAGCTTGCGGCGCTTGCTCACAAGCATGGCCTGATGTTCTACGAGGACCAGGGGTCGGGCGCGCTGTTGCCCGACGACATCTTGGTGCGCGGCGGCGAAGAAACCACGCCGGCTTCGGTAGCGGCTGGGCTCGATCTGGTGTCGTGCTCGGGCGATAAACTGCTCGGTGCCGCACAGGCGGGTATTATCATGGGCCGTCGCGATCTGGTCCAGGCCTGCGGCGCACATCCGCTCATGCGTGCTCTGCGTCCGGGCAAACTGGCTCTGTCGGCGCTCGAGGCCACGCTGCGTATCTACATGGACGGTGCCGACGTGGCCCATCGCGATATTCCGGTGCTCAGCATGCTTACGCTGCCGCAGGCCCATTTGGAGCGACGTGCCCGCAAGCTGCGCGATCGTATGGTCGCCGGGCTCGAAAAGGCCGGTTGCCCGTGCGTCGTTCAGGTGGAGATCGTCGAGGAATTGTCGACTCCCGGCGGCGGCTCGCTGCCTACCGTCGAGCTGCCCACCATGTGCGTTGCCGTGCGTCTTGTTGACGCGCGCCTGACGGTCGATGCGCTCAAGCGCTCGCTTGTCCAGGACTTCGACGCGCCGGTCGTCACGCGAACCTCGCACGATCGCATTTTGTTTGACGTCCGTACGCTTGTGGGCGACCGCGATATCGAGACGGCGGCATCGACGCTTGCCGCATGCGTTGAGAAGGCGGTGCGCCGATGAGTGAGGCCGAAGCGTTGGTGGAATGCCCCGTTATCGTAGGTACGGCGGGACATGTCGACCACGGTAAGTCGGCGCTCATCGAGGCGCTTACGGGTAAAAACCCCGACCGCCTGGAAGTTGAGCGTCGTCGCGGCATGAC
>URZN01000324.1 GCA_900552345.1 uncultured Collinsella sp.
CACGAGCCGGAGGCCACTTAATGTGGCCTCCGTGCGAGCAGGACTGTCCGAGCAGGCGACCAAATACTAAAGCCCTCGGAACGGCGGGACAGAGTATGCCCCGCCCCTCGGGACGACGGGATAGAACAGGAGCGCATATGGCAGGCAAGCCGCAAACACTAGCTACGACCTCGGCATTCGAGATCTTGGGGCCCATCATGGTCGGCCCCAGCTCGTCGCACACCGCCGGCGCCCTGCGGTGCGCACAGGTGGCCGCCAGCCTGCTCGAGGGCCGCATCACCAAGGTCACCTTTGGCCTGTGGAACTCCTTCGCCCACACCTACCGCGGCCACGGCACCGACCGTGCGCTCGTCGCGGGCATCTTGGGCCTCGACACCGACGACGAGAATATCAAGCAGGCCTTCGACCTCGCACGCGAGCAGGGCCTCGATTACCACTTTGACATCAAGGGCGACGACGCCTCCATCCACCCCAACACCGTCGATATCGAGATGGTCGACGACACGGGCGCTACGGCGCAGGTCCGCGGTGAGAGCCTGGGCGGTGGCAAGATGCACATCAGCCGCATCAACGGCGTCGGCGTCGACATCTCGGGCATGTATTCCACGCTGTTTGTGGCGCATCAGGACGTCCCCGGCGTGCTCGCCGCGCTCACGAACCTGCTCGCCTACGCACACGTCAACATTGCCTTCTGCCGCACATACCGCACCGAGGTGGGCGGCCAGGCCTACTCCGTCTTTGAGACCGACGGCACACCCGACGACACCGTCATCCCCATGGTGCGCAAACTCGACAATGTCGGCTACGCCACCTTTATTGAGCTCCCCGGCTCGGCATCATCGCTCTCCCCCGGCGTCTCGGCCAAGGAGATCTTCGACGACGGCGAGCAACTGCTCGACGCATGCGAGGAGCTGGGACTCAGCATCGGCGCCGTCATGGCCGTGCGCGAGGCGCGCCTTACCGGCGAGGAACACGCCGTCGCCGCCATGCGCCGCGTGCTCGACGTCATGCGCGAGGAGACCACGGCCCCCATCGCTAATCCCCAGCGCTCGCTCGGCGGGCTCATCGGCGGCGAAGCGAAGCTCGTCGATGTCACCGGCCGCAACGACCTGAGCTCCAGTTTAATGGGTTCCGTCCAGACCGAAGCCGTGGCCCGCGCCATGGCCGTGCTCGAGCGCTCCGCCACCATGGGTGTGATCGTTGCCGCCCCCACGGCAGGCTCCGCGGGCGTCGTGCCCGGCTGCGTGCTGGCGCTGGCCGACCACCTGCAGCTCGATGACGAGCAGGTCATGGATGCCCTGGAGGCAAAGGACACCAGTCAGGCGGCCTTGATGGCAGCACTGAAAGAAAGGAGAAATAAATGAGCGACCCGAGGAGAAACGCGGAGGGCTATCTCGATGTGACAGCCCATCTCGGCACCAAAAACGTCATACAAGACGAAAACGAGGCCGAGCGAAAGAACAAGGACCTGATCCACACCTTCCGCCTTTTGGCTGACATGGCTGGCTTTGAAATAGTCGGCCGCATCACGATAAAACACAAAAAGACAGGGAGGATTTTCAGATGATCGGATATTTAAGCGGTCCCATTACGGGCCATAAAGACTACCGGCGTCAGTTTGCGAAGGCTGCCGCCGCGCTGAAGGAGATGGGTTACAATGTCATTAACCCTGCGGCGATTGATGACGCCATTCCCGTCGAGTGCATGAGCTACGAGGAAATCATGCGGATCGACCTGGAGCTCCTGTCCACTGCTGACTACCTGGTGCAGCTTCCCGGCTGGGAGCGATCCATCGGCGCCAGTCGCGAGCTGGGCTTCGCCCTGGGCACCGACAAGATCATCGTCAGCCTGGAGCAGCTTCTCACGAAGGAGGTGACGCTGTCATGACTTTAGACGAGACCTATGACTTCCTGATGCAGATCCGCCGCAAGGAGATCATCATCAGACGGAAAGAGACCCAGCGGGACGAGCTGAGGGCCTGCCTGCTGCCTGGCGCCATCCGCTATGACCGCGACAGGGTCCAGAGCACGCCGACCGATAAGATGGCCGACGTCATTGTCAGAGTGGACGAGCTGGACCGAGAGATCGAACAGCTCCGGCGTGAGAAGGCCTCCCTGGTCATCGAGATCAGCGACGCCATTGAGACGCTGGAGGACGACTACGAGAGAACCGTGCTGACCGAGTTCTACATAGCACGGGCGCCGATGACCGAGGTGGCTGACGCCATCAACTACAGCGTCCGCAGGGCGTATCATTTCAGGAAGATGGGCGTCACCCATCTGCTGTCTCTTATACACATCTCCGAGCCCACGAGACCGGAGCCTA
>URZN01000325.1 GCA_900552345.1 uncultured Collinsella sp.
CGTGCGTCCTCGACCGGCTTGACGACATAATCGACGGCATCGAGGTTATAGGCATCAGCCGCATACTCGGCAAATGCCGTCACAAACACCACGACCGGCGGCGTCTTTAGGTTCTGCAGCGTCTCGGCAAGCTCAATTCCCGAGCGACCGGGCATGGTAATGTCTAAAAACAGCACGTCGGGCTTGTTCGACAGAATCGACTCCACGGCTTCGGTGACATTGCCCGCCTCGGCAATCTGACCCACACGCGTATCCTTTTCCAACAGATAGCGTAGCTCAGCCCTAATGGGAGGCTCGTCATCAACCACCAAGATGTTCCAGCCTTCGGACATATGCGCTTCCCCTCTTTTTCTCTCAATCCAACCGCGTGCTACACCGTTAGCGGCGCCGGCTCATGCGGCTCGCCGTTCAACTCTACGATGACCTGCGTTCCCACGCCCTCCTGGGACTTCACGCGCATGCCAGAATCTTCTCCGTAAAAGAAATGGATTCGCTGAAGCACGTTGAAGAGCGCCAGGCCGCAACCTCGCTTGATGGAGCCGTCGGCGGTAATGCTCTCGGGCTCCTCTCGGCGATGCTGCTCAAACAGATGCGCGCAGACTTCTTCGCTCATCCCGATGCCGTCATCTTCGACGATGATCTCCAAGCCGTCATCGGTCTCAAAAGCCCTAACACGAATAGAAAGCGGCTCGGTCTCGCGCTGCGCATGCTTGATGCAGTTTTCGAGCAGCGGCTGCAAGATAAACGGCGGTACCAGGCTGTCGCGCACCTCAAAGTCGATGTCGACCGAAACGCGCAAACGGCCGTCGCCATACCGGGCCTGCATAAGATTGATATAACGAGTGCCCTGTTCCACCTCGTGCTCGAGCGTGGTGAGCGTATCGGAATCAGAAAGCGTCTGACGATAGTAGTTGGAAAAGTCGATCAGCAGCGATCGCGCCTTGTCGGGCTCGGTTCGAACGAGCGACACGATCGTGCTAATGGTATTGAATAGAAAATGCGGGTCGACCTGCGACTGCAGGGCGCGAAGCTCAACGCGGGCTGTGAGCTCGTCCTGGCGCTCGAGCTCAAAGCTGGCGAGCTGCGTGGAAATTAGGTCGGCAAAACCCGAGGCCAACGCCGTCTGGCGCATATCGATGCTGCTCAGGCGAGGGTAATACAGCTCGAGTGTGCCCACGCAATGCCCGCGCACGGTAAGCGGCGCGACGATGCCGGCGCGCAGGCGGGGAAAATAGCCGCCCGTCTCATTGGAGGTGTCACGCGAAAACACGCTCTGCTCGCCCGTCTCAATCACACTGAGCGTGGTCTTGAGCACGACCGGGGTGCCGGCGGGGCACTTTGCCGAGTCCTCGCCCCAGCTTGCCAACACCTGCTTGCCGTCGGTAAAGCAGATGGCAGAGGCGATGGTCTCGGACAGGATAATTTTAGAGGCGCCCAGGGCCGCTTCGGGCGTAAGGCCGCGCGACGTGTAGGCGAATATTTTTGATGCGATGGCGAGCGTACGGTCGGTTGCGCTCGATGTGAGGTCGTCGGGGACCACAAAGACATACGAGAAAAAGAAGCACAGCATGACCATGCCGGCAATAACGACAACGCCCGGAACGGGATTGGGGTTATCGGTTAAATCCCAGATAAGCAGCAGGATAAGCGCCGGAACGACAACACCGAGCAGGATGGCCTGGACCACATGCTGGGCCGTACGAAAGACCTTGGTAGAGTTGTAGCTCTTGCCCAGAATCAGCCTGTTTAAATCCACCGTCATCCCCTTTTATCTATCGCACCCATAGCAATAAAGAGGGCCGCAAGCGACCCTCTCCATTGCATTATGCAATCAAATACTGTGTTTTACATCCAGTCGTCGATGAACGGTAGTTTAGGCGCTGTATTTGTTGGCCTCGCCAAAGGTGCCAGCCTCGACGATCCAGCCGTCCTTCATGATGACGTCCATGTTGTCGGTGTTGAGCACGTGGATGTCGGCGGCGACGTCACCGTTGACGACCAGCAGGTCGGCGCACTTGCCGGCCTCGATGGAACCGGTCTCGTCCTCGATGTGGCACATCTTGGCACCGTTGAGGGTGGCACAGGTGATGGTCTCGACCGGGGTGAAGCCGATCTTGTCGACGAACTCGTACATCTCCTCGATGGAGCAGGTGCCGTACGGGGTGACGAAGGAGAAGGAGTCGGAGCCGATCGTCATGACGACGCCGCGCTTCTTGGCCTCGCGCAGGCAGTCGTAGTTGCGCTGCAGCTCCTTCTCGACCAGGGTGCCCTCGTACTTGTCGTGCAGCTCGGGGACGTAGACGGGCGGATAGGTGGCGTAC
>URZN01000326.1 GCA_900552345.1 uncultured Collinsella sp.
TCGTTAAGGGCGCCGAGGCCCTTGGCGTGCCCGTCAAGCCCGTGTGGACTGACGGCATCACGCGTGTCAACGTGTTCCTCAACGCCGGTCCCGACACCGAGTACAACATGGTCAATGCCGGTGCCGCCATTAACGAAGCCAACGAGCAGGAGTTGTTTGAGCTTATTGATTCGCTCGACGACATGACCTGCCTGGTCATTAGCGGCTCGCTGCCCCCCAACACCTCCGAGGGTTTCCTGGCCGAGGTCCTGCGTCGCGTGAAGGCGAAAGGTGCCGAGTTCGTGCTCGATATCTCGAGCCATCAGCTGGCCGATCTCATTGCTATGGAGCCGTTGCTCATTAAGCCCAACGACGACGAGCTGCTCGACATCTTTGGCATCAAGGTGAGCGGTGGCGACGATGAGTCCGTCAAGGGCGCTATGGCCGAGCTGCACGCCAAGGGCGCTAAGAATGTGCTGCTGACCCTCGGCGGCGCCGGTGCCTATTTCTCTAACGGCGAGCACATTTGGTTTGCGAAGCGCACCTTTGAGGTCAAGCTGCTGTCGACCGTCTGCGCCGGCGATTCTTCGCTCGCTGCCTTCCTGTCCGTGTGGCACGACGCCCCCGAGCGCGTCGAGGACGCCCTGCGCCTTTCGATGGCCACCGGAGCCAACGTGGTCGAGTGCCCGGGCCTGGGCGATTTTGCCAAGGTGGATGAGTACAAGAAGGGTATCGCAATCCGTCAGGTTTGCTAGTTCCGGCATATTGCCTGAATAGTTTGATTATTTCGCATCCGTCTTAGACCAGGACGGATGCGTTTTTGTTTATCGGACTTGCGTGTGCAGTAGAGGCTGTTTCTTGCTAGACTTCTTGAAGATGCAATCGATAGCCAATTTGATAGTCGCAGGAGGCCATAGGCATGTGCAATGTTTCGCTCAACGGTACGCAGCCGACCGATGCCTCCATCCGTGTCCTGCGCGCGCTCGAGGCAGCCGGACTTGAGGCTTGGTACGTAGGCGGTTGGGTACGTGATGCCCTGATGGGGCGTCCCAGCCACGATGTTGACATGTGTTGTAGCGGCCTGTGGCAGGAGTCCAAAGCGGCGCTCGAGGCGGCTGATATTGCCGTGGTTGAATCGGGCATTAAATTCGGTGGCATCACGGCTATTTGCGATGGCGGGCGCATCGAGGTCACCACCTACCGCCTGGACGGCTTTTACACCGATGGTCGCCATCCCCAGAGTGTGGAGCGTGCGGCGTCGCTTGAGGACGATCTGGCGCGTCGCGACTTTACCGTTAACGCTATGGCCTGGCATCCTCAGCGCGGTCTTGTCGACCGCTACGATGGCCAGGGCGACCTGAAGCGCAAGCTTATCCGCGCCGTTGGAGATCCCAAGCGTCGTTTTAACGAGGACGCGCTTCGCATGCTGCGCGCAGTGCGTTTTGCCTGCCGTCTGGACTTTATGATTGAACCCGCGACCAAACAGGCACTTGCCGAGTGCGCGCCGCTTCTCGATGCCGTGGCACGCGAGCGCGTGGGCATTGAGCTCGAAGGCATTCTTTCGACCGGTCATGGGGGAGACGCGATGCTGCGCTACCCCGAGCTTATTTGCGCCGCCGTGCCCGAGCTCGCGCCTGCTCGCGGGTTTGATCAGCGCAGTGTCTATCACGCGTTTAACGTCTACGAGCATATCGCCCGCGTGCTGACGGTGGCAGGGGAGCTGGCACTGTGCGATGGTGTTGCGCCCTCGTCGAGTCTTATGTGGGCGGCGTTTTTGCACGACGTTTCCAAGCCCGATTGCTTTACGGTCGACCATGCGGGCAGCGGCCACTTCTACGGTCATCCCGAGCTCGGCGCCACGAAAGCGCGTGTCATCATGGATCGCCTGGCGCTCTCGCACGATTTGGTGCGCGATGTGTGCCTGCTGATCAAATACCATGACAAGCCGCTGCGTCCCGAGCGATCCTGCCTGCTCAATATGATGCGCGCGCTTTCGGGCGAGGGTGTCGATACGCCGCGTCTGATGGACGAGCTCATGGACCTTAAGCGTGCCGACACGCTCGGCAAGGCGCCCTCGTGCTTCTATTACGTCGAGACGATCGAGGAGATGCGCGCTCTGGCACGCGAGTTGCTGGCGGCGGGGGAGCCCTATACGCTCAAGATGCTTGCTATCAATGGTGGGGATTTGATCCGCGCCGGCGTCAAGTCAGGGCCGGAACTGGGGCAGCTGCTCAACGCCGCCCTCGATGCCGTGATCGAAGACAACATTCCCAACGAGCGCGAGGCCCTCCTGGCCAACCTCAACCTGGGGTAGTTAATTTGGGACGGGGCTTTTTTAGC
>URZN01000327.1 GCA_900552345.1 uncultured Collinsella sp.
CGGCGCCGCCTTGGCCCAACTCGCCGTCCAGCCCGCCGATGCGATCAAGGAACTCGTCCACGCACGCCGCGCGGCAAGCCGCGAGGAGTTCATCGTCCGACGCCTGCGGATTGCCCCACTGCAGGTTCTCGCGCACGGCGCCCGTAAACAGCACGTTCTTTTGCAGCACAATGCCCACCGCATCGCGTAGGGCAACCAGGTCGTAGTCGCGCACGTCGCGCCCGCCCACGAGCACGGCGCCCTCGGTCGCGTCGTACAGGCGCGCGATGAGCTGCACGAGCGAGCTCTTGCCCGAGCCCGTGCCGCCGAGCACGCCCACCGTGGAGCCCGGCTCGATGCGAAGGTCGATATGCTCGAGCACGTCCTCGACAGCATCCGCGCGGTACTTAAACGACACATCGCGGAACTCGACACTTCCGTCGACAACTTCGCGCACAGCCGCGTCTGCCGCGGGCGCCTCGATAAGCGAGCGCTCATCGAGGACGTGCGAGATGCGCTCCACACTGGCGAGTGCGCGCGTAAGCAGCAAAAACACGTTGGAAATCATCATGAGCGAGTTCATGATCAGCAGCACGTAGCTCATAAAGCCCGTGAGCGAGCCCACGCCCAGCTTGCCGGCGAGAATCATGCGGCCGCCAATCCACAGAATGGAGAGCGCAGCCACGTACATCGACAGCTGAAACACCGGCAGGTTGAGCACGGCGGTGCCGAAGGTCTTGGTCGCCGTGTCGGCAAGCTCGGTATTGACGGTGTCGAACTTGTCGCACTCGTGCTCGGCGCGCACGTAAGCCTTCACGGCGCGCACGGCGGTAAGGTCCTCTTGTAGCACGCCGTTGAGGTGGTCCATCGAGGTCTGGAGTTGGCGGTAGAGCGGACTGACGCGATAGGTGATGGCGCCCAGTACGATTGCCAGCACGGGCAAGATGATCGCAAAGACGGTGGCGAGCGGGCGCGACAGCATCAGCGCGTAGATAAGGCCGACGATAAGCGTCACCGGGCCGCGCACCATAGGGCGAAAGCCGTTGCCCACAGCATTTTGGATAACGGTGATGTCCGTGGTCATGCGGGTGACGAGCGAGCTGGCGTCGTAGTTGTCCAGGTTACCAAAAGCGAGCGTCTGTATCTTTTTGTACTCGGCCTCGCGCAGGTTAGCGCCTAGGCCCGAGGCAACGCGGGCGGATGTGCGGGCATAGCCCAAGCCCAATACCAGCGAAAACGCCGCACACACCAACATGTACGCGCCTTGCAGCAGCATGTAGTTGATGTCGCCCGCAGGCACGCCCACGTCGATGATGTTCGCCATGATAACCGGGATAAACAGCTCGAGCGCCGTCTCGGCCGTCACAAAGAGCACGCCGAGTATGGCGTCGCGACGGTATTCCCCCAAGTAGGAAAACAGGATCTTGAGATTGCGCACGCAGGTTCATCCCCCATCAAACGTTGTTCGCAAACGCACGTATTATTGCGCGCCGAATAATGGTGTCAAGTATTCCGAAATCGTTTTCTGCAAGGTTAGCGCCGGCGGCGAGTTCTCGTGACGTGTGTCCATATTCACTCGGAATAATGGTGCGCGCGACTTATTTCGCCCCACTGCCAACATAAACCTTGACCCTACAATCGTTGTAGGGTTTTCACTACACTGGTACGTAAACAAACCCAGCCAGAAAGCCCCGCCCATGGAACACGACCTCACACGCGGCAATGTCCTCAAGACCATCGCGGTCTTTGCCCTGCCCTATATGCTCTCGTACTTTTTGCAGATGCTCTACGGCATGGCTGACCTGTACATGATGGGGCAGTTTAGCGGCGCCGCCGGCATCACCGCCGTGGCAAATGGCGCGCAGACGCTCTATATGATTACCGTGGCGCTCGTGGGCTTGGCCATGGGAACGACGGTCATCGTCGGCCACGCCGTGGGCTCGCGCCGCTTCGATCGCGCCGAGACCGCCATCGGCAACACCATCACGCTCTTTATGGGCGTCTCGGTGGTGCTGGCCGCCATCCTGCTTGCGCTGTGCCCGCAAATCGTGGCGCTCATTGGCACGCCGGCCGAGGCGGTCGAAGGAACCGTCGCCTACCTGCGCATTTGCTTTATCGGCATTCCGTGCATCGCCGCATACAACATCCTTTCGGCCATCTTTCGCGGGCTGGGCGATTCGCGCTCGCCTATGTACGTGATCGGCGTGGCATGCATCATCAACATCGCGCTCGACTTTCTGTTTATCGGCCACATGGGGCTCGGCCCCGTGGGCGCGGCGCTCGGCACAGTGCTGTCTCTTATACACATCTCCGAGCCCACGAGACCGGAGCCTATAT
>URZN01000328.1 GCA_900552345.1 uncultured Collinsella sp.
TCATGGCCATGCTTGCAACGGTCGAGGCCATGCAAGACGGTGTGTATCCCACCGATGACGAACACCTGGAAACGGTCGCATCCGAGACGCGTCGTCTGGCCCGTCTGGTGCAGCAGATGCTCGACCTGTCGCGCATGGAAAACAGCACCGCGCCGCTCAACCTGGAACCGGTGGACATGGTTCCGTTCGTGCGATCGATTGTGAACGGCCAGGAGCGCCTTTTTGCCGACCGTGACCTGCGTTTGCGCTTTGCAGATGAGACGCAGGGTCACGATGACGTTGTCGAGGCAGATCCCGACATGATCACGCAATGCGTCATCAACCTCTTGAGTAACGCCATGCGCTATACCCCCGAGGGGGGTTGGGTCGTGGTGTCGGTGCTCAGCGACCGCAAGCACGTCGATATCGCGGTTTCGGATACGGGCATCGGTATCGCCAAGGATGATTTGTCGCGCATCTTCGGTCGTTTTTGGCGTGCCGACGCCAGTCGCGCCCGCGAGGCGGGTGGCCTGGGCGTGGGCCTCGCCGTGACCAAGCAGATTGTCGAGCGTCATCACGGCTACATATCCGTGGAGTCGGAGCTTGGAAAGGGTACGACTTTTACGATTCATCTGCCTCGCGAGCACACGGCGGACGCGGCATCTACTACAATGGAGCACTAGCTTTTCGCTATTCGGTGAAGGAGGGGTTTCGTCCCTGCCGCTCCGAGTTTGCGAAAACGTGCGGGGAAGAACCCGCATTACTGTCGTATTTTGGTAAGGAGTGACTCACGTGACTACGATGGAGCGTCGTCCGGATTCCCGTGGCAAGGTTCGTGATATCTACGATGCCGGTGAAAACCTGCTGATGGTCGCCACCGACCGCATTTCTGCGTTCGACTTCATTCTTCCCGACGAGATTCCGTTTAAGGGAGAGGTGCTCAACCGCATCTCGGCATTCTGGTTCGATAAGTTTGCCGACATCGTTCCCAACCATCTCGTCTCCATCGATCCGGCGGATTTCCCCGAGGAGTTTGCCGAGTATCGTGACTACCTCGCCGGCCGCGCCATGCTGGTCAAGAAAGCCCAGACGATTCCTATCGAGTGCATCGTCCGCGGTTATCTGACCGGTTCGGGCAAGAAGACCTATGACGAGAACGGCACCGTATGTGGCATCCAGCTGCCCGAGGGTCTGACTGAGGCCTCCAAGCTTCCCGAGCCGCTGTTCACGCCGTCCACGAAGGCCGAGATCGGCGACCACGACGAGAACATTTCGTTCGAGCGTTGCTGCGAGATCGTGGGTGAGGATATCGCCGCGCAGATTCGCGACCTGTCCCTCAAGATTTACAAGGCTGCCGCCGAGTATGCAGCGACCCGTGGCATCATCATTGCCGACACCAAGTTCGAGTTCGGTGTCATCGATGGCAAGGTTACGCTGATCGACGAGTGCCTAACGCCCGACTCCAGCCGTTTCTGGCCCGCCGCCAGCTACGAGGAGGGCAAGATTCAGCCCAGCTACGACAAACAATTCGTCCGCAATTGGCTCAAAGCCAACTGGGATATGACGGGGGAGACCCCGCACCTGCCCGCCGAGGTCATCGATGGCACGTCCGAGCGCTATCGCGAGGCCTTCCAGATCATCACGGGCTCCCAGTTCACAAGCATGAAGGAGAACGCATAAGTGAGTACCCGTAGCGCCACGAACAAGCGCACGCAATCCCACGAAGTTACCGGGGTTGCGCGCAAGTCCGCCGCATCTGCTAAGCCCGCTCGCCAGGCAGCGAGCTCCGTTCGCGTCGTGCCGGCTTCGTCTAAGGCACGCCGCAAAGAGCTCGAGAAGGGTGAAAACCTGGAAGGCCTTTCCAAGGAGGAAAAACGCGCCCGCAAGGCCAAGCAGCGTGCTCGCGAGGATCGTATCTATACGGTGTCGAATATCCTCCTTAAGCAGGATGAGGACTACACCAAGCGCCGCCGTATCTGGTGGGCCGTGCTCGCCATCGGCATGGTACTCGTCGTGGCAATTTGGGCTTCGCTCTACTTCGCTCCCGGCGGCACGGTGTCCAGTCCCGTCCAGATGGTCGGCATCGTTTTGTCCTATGTCATCATTCTGGGTGACTTTATCTACGACTTCGTTCGTATTCGTCCCCTGCGCAACATGTACCGCACGCAGGCTGAGGGCATGTCCGAGAACAAGCTCAACGCTCTTATCGAGCGCGCGGCTGCCGAGGAGGACAAGAAGGACTCCAAGAAGAAGTAGCGTTTGTATTCATACATATCGCTAAGATATAAGGCGCGTCGTTTTAGCGGCGCGCCTTTTTACTGTTCTATAGATAGATG
>URZN01000329.1 GCA_900552345.1 uncultured Collinsella sp.
AGATAGGCTCCGGTCTCGTGGGCTCGGAGATGTGTATAAGAGACAGGTTCGATACGCCGCGCGCCGGCGGTTTTGAGCCGCTCAAGTACGTTGCCCCGGGCAAGAGGGTCGTGCTGGGCTTGGTAACCACCAAGGCGGCAGAGCTCGAGAACGAGGATGTTATCGTCGAGCGCATCCGTGAAGCCGCAAAGTACGTGCCGCTCGAGAACCTGTATCTGTCGCCTCAGTGCGGCTTTGCCAGCTGCGAGATTGGCAACAAGCTGACCGAGGATGAGCAATGGGCAAAGATCGCGCTGGTCAAGCGCATTGCCGAGCGCGTTTGGAAATAGCGCTAGTGTTTGCAGGTGGCGGCGCGTGCGAGGCATAGTGTATCGCGTACAATGGTTCGGATCGTATCGTTCGGGCAGGTTATCCGATATGCCTGATCGCCCTTCCATTCGAAAGGACATCCATGTCCCAGTCCTCGACGCCCGCCGTCAGCGATGCCATCTACGACGCATCGTCGCTCGGCCGCCCGCGCATGTTCCTGCTCGGCCTACAGCACCTGTTTGCCATGTTTGGCGCCACCGTGCTGGTGCCCGTGCTCACCGGCCTCTCGGTATCGGCAACGCTTTTGTTTGCCGGCTTGGGCACGCTGCTGTTCCACTTCCTGTCGCGCGGTAAGGTGCCGGCATTTTTGGGCTCATCGTTTGCCTTTATTGCCGGTTATGCCGCAACCGCGCCCAACGGCGAGACCGAGCTTTTGCCCTACGCCTGCCTGGGCGTAGCTTGTGCCGGTCTGCTCTATCCGGTGCTGGCGGCGCTCTTCCGCGCGTTTGGCGCCAAGCGTGTCATGCGTTTCTTTCCGCCGGTGGTGACTGGCCCCATCGTCATTTCCATCGGCTTGATCCTGGCAAGCTCCGCTATTGCTAACTGCCAGACCAACTGGCTTGTGGCTGTCATTGGCGTTGCCGTTATCGTCATCTGCAACATCTGGGGCCGTGGCATGGTCAAGATCGTGCCGATTTTGCTGGGCGTTGTGGTGAGCTATGCCGTTGCGGCTGCGCTCGGCGAGGTTGATTTCTCGGGCGTTGCCGCCGCTCCGTGGGTCGGTCTGCCCATCGTGTGGGACAACACCGTGTTTGCACTCTTTGGGCCGCAGTTCGATAGCGGTCTTGCCACGACGGCCATCATCACCATCATGCCGCTGGCCTTCGCGACCATGATCGAGCATATCGGCGATATCTCTGCTATCGGTTCGACTTGCGAGCGCAACTACATTGCCGATCCCGGTCTGCATCGCACGCTGCTCGGCGACGGCCTTGCCACGATTCTGGCTTCGCTCTTTGGCGCTCCGGCCAACACTACGTATGGTGAGAACACCGGCGTGCTCGCCCTGACGCGCGTGTTCGACCCGCGCGTAATTCGAATTGCCGCGTGTTGCGCCATCGTGCTTTCGTTCTGCCCCAAGTTCGCGGCTGTCATTGCGGCCATGCCGGCGTGTGTGATCGGCGGTGTGTCGCTCGTGCTCTACGGCATGATCAGCGCTGTGGGCGTCCGCAACCTCATCGAGAACCAGGTCGATTTCCAGAACAACCGCAACGTGCTGGTTGCCGCGCTGGTGCTCGTGCTTTCGCTCGGCATCGCGTACAGCACCGCCGGCGCCATCGTGTTGGAGCTGGGCGGCGTGACCATTTCGCTGTCCGGCATTGCCGTGGGCTCACTGGTGGGCATTGTGCTCAACGCCATCCTGCCGGGTAACGACTTTGAGTTTGATGTCTCCGAGCTTGAGGAGGCTGCTGAGTAGCAGCTGCGTTCAGCTAAAACAAGATATGGTGCCTATGCGTATATGCGTGTGGGCACCATTTTTAATGTGTCAGTATCCAGTGGATGCCGCGGGCCATGCGTAAGTCGGTTTGGGCAAAGTGATTGCCGGGGTTGAGCTCCAGCGTTGTTGGAATGCCGCGCTCGACGAGCAACGCTTCCATCGCGCGTGTGTCGTCGAGTACATGCCGCATCATGCGGTTGGGCGTCTTG
The DNA here is from genome assembly GCA_900552345.1 of uncultured Collinsella sp. Lineage (GTDB taxonomy): Bacteria > Actinomycetota > Coriobacteriia > Coriobacteriales > Coriobacteriaceae > Collinsella. Next base: position 2,017 of record URZN01000329.1, read on the forward strand.
GTTTCCTTTTTGCCGAGTGACAGGTAGACGGCTTGCGGGCTGCCGGCAAAAGGGGCCGTGCTGGCACGGTCGACAAAGTCGGGAAACCATAGCGACCCCGATGCGCTCGCGGCGCGGTCAAAGGCGTCGGTTTGCCAGAGGGACCAGAGTGCGAAGAGACCCGCGAGCGAGTAACCGGCAATGCCGCGCCAGGTGGGCGGCTGAGGAAGCGACGACTCGACCTGGGGGATTATCTGATTCAGCAGCTCATCGAGAAACTCAGACGCCTGTCCGCCAAAGG
>URZN01000330.1 GCA_900552345.1 uncultured Collinsella sp.
CGTTTCCCAACCGCGTGGTCAACTTGCATCCGGCGCTGCTGCCGAGCTTTACCGGCGCGCATGCGATCGACGATGCCTTTGCGCGCGGCGTCAAGGTGACCGGTGTGACCGTGCATTTTGCCAACGAGATCTACGACAACGGCCCCATCATCGCCCAGCGTGCGCTGGCTGTCGAGGAGGGCTGGGACGTCGACACGCTCGAGGAGCACATCCACGCGATCGAACATGTGCTGTATCCCGAGGTCGTGCAAATGCTCGCCGACGGCCGCGTTCACGTGCTGGAGAGCGGCAAGGTCGCAATTGATGCGCCTCGCGGCTAGTGGCGCACAGTACAATTTAGCCGAGTAGTCAGGGTGGTCATTGGCGCCAAGGCGCAAGTGGCCACCCTTTGTTTTTGGCAGTCATTGGGGACGGTCTTTAACGACTAGTCATTCAAGAACGTCGCAGGTGACTAGGTGAGAGAGGTGAGCGCATGGCGGATAACGAAGCGCTGTTTACGCCTGAGCTGGTGTTTTTTGATTGGGAGTGTGCGACGCCGGATGAGGCGTTTGCGCGGCTCGAGGGTGAGCTTGCCCCACGCGGCTACATTGCCGAGGGTTGGCTCAACGCCGTCCGCACGCGCGAGGACGCTTATCCCACGGGTCTCGCTATGCCGGCGGCAAACATCGCCATTCCGCATACCGATCCGGGATTTGTGGTCAAGCCCTATATCGCTGTGGTAAAGCCCGCCGCACCTGTGACGTTTAACGCGATGGCGGGCATGGGCGCCCCCGTGCCGGCGCAGATCATCGTCAATCTGGGTATTGCCGAGCCGGGCGGCCAGGTCGAGGCTCTGCAAGCGCTCATGAATATCTTTATGGATGCCGATGCCGCAGCCGATGTACTCGGCCAAACCACGTGCCAAGGCATGGTAGACGCCATCCGCCGCCACTTTTAGGGCCGGCACTTGGGGAGTGTCCCTAACTGCCGGCAGAAAAGGAACGTCCCTAACTGCCAACTGCCAGACTTGTCCCCTTTGCACCAAAATGGTGCAGATTAACCTGTCCCCAATGCACCAAGCGTGCCGCGGGGGCTGCGTTGTGACACAATGGCGTTTGTTCGATTCGTTATGCGAAAGGCCAACTATGGCAAATAAGAAAAAGAACTCCGAGGCCGCGCCGACGCCCGAGCAGCAGGCCCGCGCTGCCTCCAGCTCTCGCAAGAAGCAGCGCAAGACGTACGTGTCTAAGACCGTCAAGATCGTCTTGGTGGTCATCGGCGTGCTGGCGATGCTGCTTTCCGTCTCGGCGATGGCGTGCTCCGGCCTTATGTCGCAGGCCGAGGACACCTCGGGCTACAAGCTGACCGGCGGTGTTGCTGCAACTATCAACGGCACCAACCTCACCGAGGACACCGTGACCAAGCAGATCATGAGCATGCGCACGTCCTACGGCTACACCAAGGACAAGGACTGGGCGCAGTATCTGGTTGACAACGACCTGACACCCAAGAAGTATCGCAAGCAGCTCATCGATTCCTACACGCAGCAGATTCTGCTTCAGCAGGCGCAGAAGGAAAACGGCGTGACGGTGTCGGACGAGGAGGTCGAGAAGGCTTGGAAGGACGCGTGCAAGAGCGCAGGCGGCGCCAAGACTTTTAAGGAGACTCTCAAGACCTACGGCTACACCGAGGACACCTACAAGGATTCGCTCAAGGAGAGCCTGGCGCAGCAGAAGCTCAAGGATGCCGTGGCACCCACCAGCAAGCCCAAGGACAGCGAGATTGTCGATTACATCAATGAGAACCTGTCCAACTATAACGATGCCCGTCGTTCGTCGAATATCCTGATCAAGGTCGATTCCGACGCTTCCGACGAGGACAAGGCTGCCGCCAAGGCCAAGGCGCAGGAGTGCCTGGACAAGATCAACTCCGGCGAGCTGAGCTTTGAGGACGCTGTGAAGCAGTACTCCGACGATACCGGCTCCAAGGATAAGAAGGGCGATGTGGGCTGGGACAAGCTCACCACCTTCGTCGACAGCTACCAGGCGGCGCTCGAAGGCCTTAACAAGGGCGACGTGAGCGACGTGGTCGAGTCGACCTACGGCTATCACATCATCAAGTGCACCGACTACTTCCATGTCGATAATCAGGTCGATGACATTAAGCAGGTGCCCAAGGACATCAAGAAGTACGTCTCCAACGTGGTGAAGACGCAGGCGGCAAGCACCGCGTACAGCGAGTGGCTGGAGCAGTACAAGAAGGATGCCGACATCACCGTTAACCCCATGCCCAAGGACGTGCCGTAC
>URZN01000331.1 GCA_900552345.1 uncultured Collinsella sp.
CGCCCGTGCACTGGCCGCTCGCCTCGACACTGCTGTCGAGGTAGAGGTTCTGGGCTAGGACCTTGAGGTCCCAGTACAAAAACATCGCCCGTGTGGTCAAGCCGCACGGAAGGAAGGGGGAGGTCCTCGCGCAGCCGCTGCGGGGGCTTCCTTCTGTATTGGAGCCGGGTATGCGTGTCGCCTTGACGCCGCCGGCGCTCAAGCGCGACCGTTTTTGCACGGTCGTGTCCGTCACCGATACGGGCGATGGCGATCTGGTCTCGTTTGAGGGCATAGACGACTTGACGGCCGCCGAGGGCATCACCGGATGCTACGTGCTGGCAAATCGTGACGACTTCGAGCTCGATTCGCTCGACGCTGCCTATACCGACCTTATGGGTCGCGAGGTGACCGACGAGCGCTTTGGTTCGCTCGGCACGATTGTCGAGATCATGTCGACGCCCGCCAACGATGTTTGGGTTGTCGAGGGCGATCGGTACGGCGAGGTGCTGATTCCCGTGATCGAGCAGGTTGTGCTCGATCTTCCCGACACAGGAACAATTTCCGTCCACGTTATGGACGGCTTGATCGATATGGACAAGTAGGGAGGACAGCATGCTGATTGAGACCCTTTCGGTCTTTCCCGAGATGTTTGAGCCCGTCATGTCCACATCGATTTTGGGCCGCGCCCGCAAGGCCGGCCTTTTTGATTTTAAGGCGTATAACCTGCGCGACTGGACGCACGACCGCCATCGCACCGTCGATGACGAGCCGTATGGCGGCGGGCAGGGCATGCTCATGAAGGTCGAGCCCATTGCCGAGGCCATCGAGGCCATCAGCTCCGAGGGTCCCAAGCCCACCGTGGTGTTCTTCACCCCCTGCGGCGAGCCCTTTACGCAGCATGTGGCCGAGCGCCTGCTCAAAAGCGAGCGCTTGCTGTTTGTGTGCAGCCGTTACGAGGGCGTCGATGAGCGCGCATATGCGTATGCCGATGAGCGTCTATCGATCGGCGACTACGTGCTCACGGGCGGCGAGCTGCCCGCTATGGTCGTAGCCGATGCCGTCGTACGGCTCATTCCCGGAGCCTTGGGCGACGAGATGAGCAACGTGGACGAGTCCTTCTCGACCGCTGAGGACGGTGGCCTGCTCGAGTACGCGCAGTACACCCGCCCCGCCGAGTTCAATGGCGAGGGCGTGCCGCCGGTGCTCGTAAGCGGCGACCACGCCAAGGTCGATGCCTGGCGTCGCAAAAACGCCATCGAGCGTACCTGTCGTTGGCGTTCCGATCTTATCGAGACGGCACGTCTTACGCCCAATGAGCGCGCGTACGCGCAGGAGATCCTGGACGCTTCGTTTTCGCAGAGCGAGGAGTGAGAATGGTTCCATCGCAGCATTCCGTGCTAAAGGGTGCGTTTGAGTGGGTCGTGGTTGTCGCAATCGCGCTGGTCGCCACCTTCTTGATTCGCTCGTTTGTGGTCGAACCCTTTGTGGTGCCTACCGGTTCCATGGAGTCCACGATCGAGATCGGAGACCAGATTCTGGCGCAGAAGGTGACGCTCGAACTCGGACAGCCCGTCAAGCAAGGCGATATCGTGGTGTTCCACAACCCCGATGCCACGTCCGAGCATGACGTGCTGGTAAAGCGCGTTATTGCCACGGCCGGCCAGACGGTCGACCTGCAGGACGGCAAGGTCGTCGTCGATGGCCAGGCGCTCGACGAGGACTATACGACTGGCATGAGCTGGCCGCTTTCGGTCCAAGCCCCCGGCGCTCAGGTGAGCTATCCCTACACCGTCCCTGACGACTGTGTGTGGGTGATGGGCGACAACCGCGAGAACTCTGCTGACTCCCGCTACTTTGGCCCGGTCGACCGCTCCGACTTGATTGCCGTGGCGCTTGTGCGCTACTGGCCGCTCAACCGTATCGGCGCTATCGATTAAAAACCGCTATAGTACAGTACCTAACCGTGTAATCGTTTCGACGAGGGGATATAAGAGGCATGAACGCTTCATCGCTTTCCTTCCAAGACATCATCCTGCGCCTCCAGCAGTACTGGGGCGAGCAGGGCTGCGTAATTATGCAGCCCTATGACTCCGAGGTCGGTGCCGGTACCTTCCATACCGCGACCACGCTGCGCTCGCTCGGTCCCGCCGAGTGGCGCACCTGCTATGCGCAGCCCTGCCGCCGTCCCGCCGACGGCCGCTACGGCGAGAACCCCAACCGCATGCAGCACTACTATCACTGTCTCTTATACACATCTCCGAGCCCAC
>URZN01000332.1 GCA_900552345.1 uncultured Collinsella sp.
GGCTTCGGACTTTATGGACGCCGCCCGCAACGGCAATCTCCCGGGTTTCCTCAACGACCACGGCCAGGCTGCCTCCCAGCCCGCCGTTGACCCCGAGACCGAGGGCTTTGAGCTCGAGGACGACCGTCAGGTCATCACGCACGTGCCGACGCCGCATGAGATCTATGACGAGCTTTCGGCCTATGTTATGGGCCAGGAGGACGCCAAGCGCGCCATGTCGGTTGCCGTGTACAACCATTACCGCCGCGTGATCGAGGGCGGCGCTGCGGTGTCCGCCTTTGATGAGGCCTCGGGCATGGGCGCCCAGTTTAACGATGACATGGACGAGGTGGAGCTCGCCAAGTCCAATATTCTGCTGCTCGGCCCCACCGGTACCGGTAAGACGCTGCTGGCCCAGACGCTTGCGCGCATCCTCGAGGTACCGTTTGCCATCGCCGACGCCACCGCGCTCACCGAGGCCGGTTACGTTGGCGAGGACGTTGAGAACATCCTGCTCAAGCTCATCAACGCCGCCGATGGCGATATCGAGCGCGCGCAGGTTGGCATCATCTACGTTGACGAAATCGACAAGATCGCCCGCAAGGCCGAGAACCTCTCCATTACCCGCGATGTTTCGGGCGAGGGCGTTCAGCAGGCGCTGCTTAAGATCCTTGAGGGCACGGTGGCAAGCGTTCCGCCCACCGGCGGCCGCAAGCATCCCCAGCAGGAGCTGCTCCAGATCGACACGACTAACATCCTGTTCATCTGCGGCGGTGCCTTTGTGGGTCTGGATAAGATCATTGCCGATCGCGTGGGCAACAAGGGCGTGGGCTTTAACTCCGAGATCGCCGGCCCCACCTCGGTCGACGAGAACGACCTGCTGCGTCAGGTGCTCCCGCAGGACCTCAACGCTTTTGGCATGATCCCCGAGTTCGTGGGCCGTACGCCCGTCGTCACCCAGACGCAGGCGCTCGACGAGGACGACCTGGTGTCGATCCTGACCGAGCCCAAGAACGCCGTGGTGCGTCAATACCGCAAGATGTTCCAGCTCGAGGACGTTGAGCTTGAGTTTGAGAACGCCGCCCTGCACGAGATCGCCCGCATGGCGCTTGCCCGCAAGACCGGCGCCCGCGGTCTGCGCGCCATCTGCGAGGACGTGCTGCAGCAGACGATGTTCGACCTCCCCAGCGAGGAGGGCGTTGCCAAGGTTGTCGTAACCGAAGCCTCCGTAAAGGGCGAAGAGCAGCCACAGCGCATCTACGGCTAGACCTGCCTAAAACGTGTTTGCAAATAGCCTTCGACCACCCGCGGTCGGAGGCTATTTTATATATGCGCAATAACCCCAACTACCTGTGTTATTCTGTGTGTTTGTTTAAGCCTCAGCGAAGTCATTCAGACTGAAGTAATCGATACCTAAGGCGTGTCCGCCTGCTTGGTTTTCGTAGATTCCGCACGAGCCGAAGAGCACTAAATGTGCTCTTCGTGCGAGCCAGGACTTGACCGAGCGAAAACCAAGCAGGCGGACACGCCGGCGGGACAGGGAGAGATATATGGAAGAAATGCCCAAGAACTACGATCCGTCGACCAACGAGCCGGCGATCCTGCAGAAGTGGCTCGACGGCGGCTACTACAAGCGCCGCGAGGGCGTGGGCGACTGCACCGTCACCATTCCGCCTCCCAACGTGACCGGCAAGCTCCACATGGGCCACGCCACCGATGACTCCATCCAGGATGCCATCGTTCGTATGGCCCGCATGCGCGGCAAGTCCACGCGCTGGGTGCTGGGCACCGACCACGCCGGTATCGCCACGCAGACCAAGGTTGACAAGAAGCTCAAGAGCGAGGGCATCAGCCGCCTGGAGATTGGTCGAGATAAGTTTGTCGACGCCTGCTGGGACTGGACCCACGAGTACGGCGGCATTATCGTCGAGCAGATCAAGCGCATGGGCTGCTCCGTCGACTTCGACAACGAGCGCTTCACCATGGACGAGGACTATGCCCAGGCCGTGCGCAAGGTCTTCTGCGACTGGTACCACGACGGCCTGATCTATCGCGGCAAGCGCATCGTCAACTGGTGCCCCAACTGCACTACCGCTATCTCGGACGACGAGGCCGAGTATAAGGACGAGAAGGGCCACCTGTGGCACCTGCGCTACCCGCTGACCGAGCCGGTCAACGGTCAGGACTATATCGTCGTCGCCACTACGCGCCCCGAGACCTGTCTCTTATACACATCTCCGAGCCCACGAGACCGGAGCCTATCTCG
>URZN01000333.1 GCA_900552345.1 uncultured Collinsella sp.
ATCTACACGCGTAAGATCGTCGGCAGCGTCAGATGTGTATAAGAGACAGCCCCCTATGAATAAAGACTTGTATCTGGTCCGTCATGGACAGACGATATTTAACCTCAAGCGCATTATTCAGGGATGGAGTGACTCACCGCTTACGCAGCTGGGATGCGACCAGGCGGCGCGCGCCGGCATGTTCTTGCGTGCGCGCGGCATTGAGCCCGACCACGCCTATGCCTCCACGCTCCATCGCACCGAGCAGACTATCGCCAACTTGTGGCCGGGCTTGGCGTACGAGCGCCTGGACGGCCTGCGCGAGTGGTTCTTTGGCGACTTTGAGGCCGAGCGCGTGATGCTCATGCCCGAGCGCCCGTGGCGCGATTTCTATTGTCAGTTTGACGGCGAGGGCCAGATGCAGGTGCGCGAGCGCATGGTGGCGACGTTGACCGAGCTTATGCAGCGTCCGGACCATACGTGCGTGCTCGCGGTAAGCCACGGCTCGGCTATCAAGGAGTTCATGGACCACGTGAAGGGTGCGGCGGCAGACGAGCGCGACCGCGTTCCGGGCAATTGCTCGGTGTTGCACTTTGCGTTTGATGATGCGACGGATACGTTTGAACTGGTTGAGATCTTTACGCAGGAAGACTACGCGCGCGAGCTGGGGCTTGAGCCGCTCGTGGCGGCAGCGGGTCCGCAGCGCGGGTAGCGCGGGCGTGGCGATGTGGATCGCCGACATCATTACTCGATGTGAAAGGGGCGGGGATGCATGCGCATGTATCCCCGCCCCTTGTTTGTTGAGCTATCGAGTCTTTGTGCTGGGCGCTTAGACTCTGTTAGAACCGTGCGATCTGGTGGGTGAGCAAGCCCGTCGGAACCTGCGGTGCGCCGCCGGCGACCTGCGCGGCGGGGAATAATGCGGCAACGGTAAAGTTGAACGGCTCCTTGCCGGTGTACGTTCCGGCGGCACGGGCCTCATCGGCCAGCAGCTGCGATGCCCCAGCCAGCGCGGCGGCATAGGCGGAGTCGTCTGCCGGCGTCGGCTCCGGTGCTTGGTCGAGCATGGCTCGGATGGCGGCAACGGCGTCCTCGCGCTTGACCTCCCACACACGGTGCGTAATGCCGGCGGGGTCAGTGACGGCATAGAGCGACGCGCCTTCTTTGGCGGCGCCGAGGATGATATCCATGACGGGCGAGGCTTCGTAGGCGAGCGACACGGGACGAGGCTGCACCTTGAGGTCGGCGATCGCGTGCGCAGCGGCGAGTGCGTCGACGTTCTCGGCGGCAGCCTCGTCGCTGCCCGTCAGCACGTTAACCGGGCAAATCGCCACGACACCCGTCACGCGACCCGGCTCGCCCGAGCATTCGTACACGTAATACGCCGCGCCTGGATCCTTGAGCATCAGGCCGTCGGCGATGGCGCCGCGCAGGGCGTCGTTGCCGCTCAGGATACCGCCCATCTGCGGCAGCGCTTCGAGTACGCGATCCTGAGCTGGGCGGATGCAGGGAAACGGAAGTGCTTTCATGGACGGTCCTAACGTGCGAGTCGGTTTGTTCGCGGCTTATTATGCCCCAACTTGGCCGCTCGCGTCCCAGAGCGTGTTGTCAGCGAGCGCGATGAGTACGTTCTGGCAGCGAACGATATCGGCGTGGGGCACATACTCGTTGGGCTTGTGTGCGAGCGCGAGCGAGCCGGGGCCGTAGCTCGTGCAATTTCGGTTACCTGTCTTGCCGGCAATGACGGCAGTGTCGGTGTAGCCGGTAAAGAAGCCGACGGTCGTTTCCGCGTCCGTCACATCGTCTGCCGCGCGCTTGAGTGCAGCTAGAAGGGGAGAGCCTGGGTCGCGCTCGATGGCAGGGCGGTCGCCTGTCACGGTATAGCTTCCATGGCAGCCGGGAACCGCGGCCTCGGCACCGGCGATGGCCTGCTCTACCATGCGCGTCGCGGCGGCCGTATCAGTCGGCGGGGTCAGGCGCATATCGACCCAGACCTTGGCGTGGTCGGGCACGACATAGGGACGATAGCCGCCCTCAATCTGACCAAATGTGACAGTCGAAGGCCCCAGCTCATCATGCACGGGCAGCGCCGCGAACGCATGGCGCAGCGCGCAGACGACCTCGGACATGGCGGCGACGGCGTCTGCGCCCTTCCAAGGCTGGCTCGCGTGCGCCGTGACGCCTGTCATCTCGATCTCGAACCACGTGCGACCCTTGTGCGCCACCTGGATCTGTCCATCGGTGGGCTC
>URZN01000334.1 GCA_900552345.1 uncultured Collinsella sp.
GAAACATACCCTTTGAGTGCTAGACTTTGCGCCGTCGAAGGGAACATATATGGATAAGCGAGATCTTGAGCAATTGCTGAGCGATGTTGCCGACGGAGTAGTCACCCCGGCAGTCGCCCTCACGCGCCTCCAGACGGCGCCAACCGCCGATCTGGGTTTTGCGCAGCTCGATCTTTCGCGCGGGGTGCGCCAGGGAGCCGGCGAGGTTGTCTACGGCGCCGGTAAAACCGCCGAGCAGATTGCCGCCATTATCAAAGCATTACTCAATGCCGGCCAGGTGCGCATCCTGGTCACGCGCCTGGACGCCGAAAAGGCAGCCCGCGCCTCGAAGCTCCTCGGCAACGGCATCGACCTGGGATATGTCCCAGACGCACAGCTCGCCCTCGTGGGCGGCAAGCCCTCCCCTACCGGCAACGGACGCATCGTTGTCGCCTGCGCCGGTACGAGCGACCTGCCCGTCGCCGAGGAAGCCGCGTTGACGGCCGAATTCTATGGCAACGAGGTCGACCGCCTCTACGACGTAGGTGTCGCAGGCCTGCACCGCCTGCTCGCGCATGCCGAGGAACTTGCCCAGGCGCAGGTGGTCATCGCCATCGCCGGCATGGAGGGCGCCCTGGCGAGCGTTATCGGCGGTCTGGTGAGCTGTCCGGTCATCGCCGTTCCCACCAGCGTGGGCTACGGCGCAAATTTTGGAGGCGTAGCCGCGCTGCTCGCCATGCTCAACTCCTGCGCCAGCGGCGTATCGGTCGTCAATATCGATAACGGCTTTGGTGCCGCCTACCAGGCAAGTCTTATCAATCATCTGAGCGCCGGCACATCCTGCGCCCGTTAAGGAGCATTCCATGTCCAACCATCAGCACACGCTTATCATCGACGGCACTTCGGGCATCAGCGGCGATATGACCGTCGCGGCCCTGCTCGACCTGGGCGCCAGCGAGGAGCACCTGCGCGAACAGCTCGCCACGCTGCCGGTCGACGGCTTTTCGATCGCTGTAACGCGCGTAAACAAGCATGGCATCGACGCCTGCGACTTTGACGTTCAGTTGGCAGAGGGGCTCGAGAACCACGACCACGACATGGCCTGGCTCTACGGCAACGAAGCAGCTGCCGAGCACGCACATGAGCACGAACACCATCATCATGACCATGACGAGCACGAACACGAGTACACGCATGAGCATGAGGCCCACGGCCATGGCCACGAGGGCCATCATCACGCCCACCACCATCACCACCGCTCTTTGGCGGACGTCACCGCCATCATCGACGGTTCACAGCTAAGCGATGGCGCCAAGCGTCGCGCCCTCGCCATTTTTTCCGCACTCGCCGCTGCCGAGGCAAAGGCTCACGGCAAAACGCCCGACACCGTCATGTTCCACGAGGTGGGCGCCGTCGACTCCATCGTCGACGTCTGCTCTGTCGCCATCTGCCTCGACGACCTGGGTATTGAGGACATCGTAGTCGAGTCGCTCTCCGAGGGCCACGGCACCATCCGCTGCGCCCACGGCCTCATGCCCATTCCCGTCCCCGCTGTCGTCAACCTGTGTCAGGCGGGCAATATCGCCCTCACGCCTGCACCGGTCGCCGGCGAGCTCGTGACGCCCACGGGCGCCGCCATCGTCGCCGCGCTGCGCACGTCCGAGCACCTGCCGGCCCGCTACCGCATCGAGGCCGTCGGCTACGGCGCCGGTAAGCGCCCCTACGAGGGTTGCTCCGGTACGCTCCGCTGCCTGCTCGTTGACGCGGACGCATAACCATGGATGCCCGCAAGGCAAAAAGCCGTGCCGCCATCGTTGCGGCGTTTTCCGAGCTCCTTCGCGAGGAGGACTACGGCAAGATCACCGTCGGCGACATCATTGCTCGCGCCCATGTGGGTCGGGCCACGTTCTACGGCCTCTTCAAGAGCAAAGATGACCTGCTCGCTGAGCTCGTGCGCGACATCTGCACCCATGCCCTCGACGATGACGGTACGCCCCTCGATGACCCGCTCGTACAGGTCGAGCATATCCTCAACAACCTCTGGGAGCGCCGCCAGGGCGTTCGAGCCCTCGTAGCCGGCGCCGGCTCACGCGTCTTCGCCGACTGCCTCCGCAAGACCATCATGTCGCGCGCAGCCGAAACCGTCCCTACCGACCCAAACGGCCCCGCCGCCACCATGGACCGAAGCTTCCTACTACACCACATAGCCTCAAGCTTCGTAGGAATGGTCCAATGGTGGGCCTGGC
>URZN01000335.1 GCA_900552345.1 uncultured Collinsella sp.
TAGTCATTGGGGACGTTCTTGAATGACTAGTCGTTTAAGAACGTCCCCAATGACTGGGTCGGAAAATTTCTTAAAAAAGTTCTTGCCCTTCGCCCAATCGTCCGTATAATAAACTTCGTTGCATGAGAGCACGCACCTATTCCTCGGTAGCTCAATGGTAGAGCACGCGGCTGTTAACCGCGCTGTTGTAGGTTCGAGTCCTACCCGGGGAGCCAGGTTGTTAAACCCGTCGCTTATGCGGCGGGTTTTTTCATGCCGCGATCGATTGTGGCGAACGTTACCGTATCAACATTTCGTGTCGAGGATATAATCGCGAGCCCCGCCGCCTTAACAAGGCGCGGTCGTTGTAAAATGTTGGAATGATTGCTCCCACGACATGGTGCCGCGAGCACCAGAAAAGGAGATTCTTGTGTCTGAGACCATTAACGGCAGCCTGAGCGTCTCGAACGACGTTATTGCCGATATTGCCGGTTATGCCGCGATGACGTGCTACGGCGTCGTCGGTATGGCCGAACAGCTGCAGGGCGCCGAGAGCGTGCGCCTGCTTGCCGGCCAGCGCCTCCGCAAGGGCGTGCTTGTTTCCGCCGACGAGAACGGCCTTACGGTCGACCTTCACGTCGTGCTCGAGAACGGCGTCAACATGAAGTCCGTCTGCCACAATCTTTCGAGCTCCGTCGCCTTCACCCTGCAGGAGATCGCCCAGATCGATCCTGCCAGCCTTAAGATCGGCATTCACATCGACGCGCTCAAGAGCCGTCTGAACTAGCATCCGAATACGGAGATTTCACCACTCATGATTGCAAAGACCATTCGCACCTGTTTTCCGATCGCTGCGGCTGCCGTTTCCGAAAAGGCCGAGGAGATCAACAAGCTCAACGTCTTCCCCGTACCCGACGGCGACACCGGCACCAACATGTCGCTCACGCTTGCCTCGGTGACCAAGGAGCTTTCCGCCCTTCCCGCCGATGCCGACATGGAGGCCATTGCCGGCGCCATTACCCACGGCTCCCTGATGGGTGCCCGCGGCAACTCCGGTGTCATTACCTCGCAGATTCTGCGTGGCGTGGCCGAGGGTCTCGTCTCTGGCGATGAGCCCGTTACGTCCGCCAATATCGCCTTCGCCTTCCGTCGTGCCGTCAAGGTTGCTTTCCAGGCTGTTCGTAAGCCCATCGAGGGCACGATCCTCACGGTCCTGCGTGATGTTTCGACCAAGGCAGATGAGTGCGAGAAGAAGAAGTTCTCTGCCGAGGATGCGCTCGACGCCATCGTCGTCGAGGCCTACCAGTCCGTCGCCCGCACGCCCGACCTGCTGCCCGTCCTCAAGGAGAACGGCGTGGTCGACTCCGGCGCCTTTGGCTTTGCCATCTTCTTGGAGAACTTTGTTGCCGCCGCCCTTGGCCGCAGCACCGTGGTCGAGGATTTCTCCGCTACGTTTGATTCCGCCGGCTCTGCACGCGACGCGGCTCTCGATCGCGTCGAAATTGAGGCCAACGACGACTGGGAGGGCTCTGAGTTCCGCTACTGCAACGAGTTCCTCTTTAAGGCCGACGCTCCGTTTGACGAGGACGAGTGCCTTAAGTTCCTGGGTTCCATGGGCGACTGCGAGCTGCTCGTGGGCGCTTATCCCGACTACAAGATCCACGTGCACTCCAACACCCCTAACCTGGTGCTCGAGCACATGTTGCAGCTCGGTCAGATCTATGAGGTCTTTATCCACAACATGGAGATGGAGGCCCACGACCGTACCGCTAAGATTCACGAGGACCAGGAGAAGGCCGCCGAGCCCGCGAAGGCCCTGGGCTTTGTCGCCGTTGCTGCCGGTTCCGGCGAGGCCGACATCCTCAAGTCCCTCGGCGTCGATGTGATCGTGTCGGGTGGCCAAACCATGAACCCCTCGACCGCCGACCTGCTGGGCGCCGTCGACCAGGTCAACGCGACCTCGGTCATCATCCTGCCCAACAACGGCAACATCCGCATGGCTGCCGAGGCCGCTGCCTCCGCCTGCACTGACAAGAAGGTCGCCGTCGTTCCCACCAAGACCGTCCCGCAGGCGTTCTCCGCGCTGTTCGCGGTCCTGCCCGATTCCGAGCTCGAGGATGCCGTTGCCGCTATGGTCGACGCCATCAGCGAGGTCCGCGATGGCGAGGTCACCCGTGCCGTGCGCGACTCCAGCGCCTCCGACGGCTCGCCGATTCATTCCGGTGACGTCATGGGTATCATCGC
>URZN01000336.1 GCA_900552345.1 uncultured Collinsella sp.
GATACGACCCGATTCGCAATCGGATTGGAGAGGGCTACGTTATGGAGGATAGCGAATGAAAAGGCTTTCGCTGCAATGGCGCATAACGATTATGACGGCACTGCTCACGTGTGCAGCATGCGTGCTGACGAACTGCCTGGTCGGCTATACGGGCATGCGCTACATGGATGCTATCGGCAGCGACATCTCGGCCCTTAGCGCAGCCGGCGTAGATGCACCTCAGGCGTTTGACCCAACGAAGGGGAGCCTCGATGACGAGGTCACGATCGTCGTAAACGACGCACAGGAGTCTTTTGGCACGACAGCCTGGTACATCACGGCTGGAGTCACACTCCTTGGCGGCGTGCTGGCATACTTTGTGAGCGGCCGTGCACTCAAACCGCTACGGGCTTTTGCAGCCCAGGTTGAGCGTGTGCAGCCTGACAACCTAAGTGAAATCAGACTCAGTGAAGACGTGCCCACCGAGCTACAACGATGCAGCGCCTCTTTCAACGACATGATCGCCCGTCTTGGCGAAGGGTTCTCTGCACAGCGTCAGTTTACCGGCAACGCCGCACACGAGCTGCGCACTCCGCTCGCCCTTATGTAAGCACAGATTGAACTATTCATCTCCGAGCACTCCGGTTTGCAACCCGAAACAGCCGAGCTGCTCGACCTGCTACAAGAACAAACCGAACGGATGTCGCGAATGACCAAGGTATTGCTCGAGATGAGTGAGCTTCGCAGCGTTCCTTGCGAGGACGATGTTGAACTTGGCCCCTTGTCCGAAGAGGTCCTCACCGACCTTGCGCCACTTGCCGAAAATAAGGGCATAGCCCTCAATTGTGCTGGAGACGCTTTAGTAACCGGGAGCGACACGCTCCTCTATCGGCTGGTGTTTAACCTGGTCGAAAATGCCATCCGTTACAGCCGCCCCGACTCGACTGTCAACGTCTCCATCTGCGACAACGACAGCCACGTGCTCCTGCGAGTCAAAGATGAGGGCCCGGGAATACCCAAGCAGTACCGAGAGAGCATCTTCCAGCCGTTCTTTCGTCTAGACAAATCCCGCAGCAGGGCATACGGCGGCGCAGGACTCGGACTAGCGCTCGTTTGGGAGATTGCAGCTCTTCACGGTGGCACGGTAGAGGTCGAAGAAAGTTCCGAGAACGGGACCACCATGCTCGTAAGCCTTCCAAAACGATTCGCAGCGTCAACCGAACAGTAAAACGAAAGGGGTCCCGAGCAACAGGGGTACAATTGCTGCATTGTTGCCAGCTGTTGGGAGATGGAAGATGGACTGCGATGGCTACCCATGCGTTCCCATGCCGTTGATGTGCACCGCCTTTGTGCCGGGGCAGATTGACGCTGCGGTTGCAGGCATTTCCGACCCCGATTCGCGCGCCATCGCCACGGCAGAAGCGCTGTACTTTCGCGGACAGGCCACCCTCGCTGCCAAGACGGCGCGCCCCTATCTTGACGCCACCGATCCCGCACTGCGCTATTCCGCATGCTTTATCTGCGGATACGCCAGCCTGTCGCTCAACCGTATCGCCGACGCCCGCCGGTGCCTTGCTGGCATCCTCGATACGCCGGCCGACGAGGAATCGCCCGCCATCCACGCTACGCATATCCTGTTCGCCTCGGCCGCGAGCGTCCTGCTGCACTTGCCTTCCCCGTATTCTGCCGAAGAGTTTTATCCACTTGCGGCGCATCTACCCGAAGGCCTGCGCCTGTTCGCCAGCTACGTGATGGCGCATGCCTTGTACCTGCGCGGCGAATACGGACGCAGCCTGGGCATGGCGGAAAATGCCCTGATCATGAAACAGGGAAGTTATCCCATCTCGGAGCTGTTCCTGCACCTGTCGGCTTCCATGGCCTGCATGAGCCTCAAGGACATCGACGCCGCAAAGGCACACTTCGGAGCCGCTTGGGACGTTGCGCGTCCCGACGGCCTTGTCGAACTTATCGGCGAGCACCACGGCCTTTTGCAGGGGCTTATCGAGGCGTGTCTAAAAACGCAATACCCTGACGACTTCGCACGCATCATCGAGATTACGTATCGATTCAGCTACGGCTGGCGGCGCATCCACAACCCCGATTCGGGCGAGGACGTGGCCGACGATCTAACGACCACGGAATTCACCATGGCCATGCTCGCCTGTCGTGGGTGGACCAACGCCGAAATCGCACGCCATATGGGAGTATCGCCGGGCACCGTCAAAAACCGCCTATC
>URZN01000337.1 GCA_900552345.1 uncultured Collinsella sp.
CCTTATATAGCTAAAGTCCGCTCTACATCCTAGCAGGCTGACGTCCCAAATGAACTACTTTTTGGCGGCTTTGCGCTCGTCACGGATGCGGGCGCGGTCCATGGCCGCCTCGACGGCCGAGAATCGGCAGCCGCAGTAATTCTGCCGATACATGCCCAGCTCGCGCGAACGACGCGTGGCCTCGGGGTAATACGGGCGAAAATCGCGAATCACCGGGGTGAGCCCATGTGCCGCCGCCAAGCGCTCGAGCACGTCATTGCAGGTGTCGAACAGCTGATACGGCGAGACGGCGAGCGTCGTGCCCACAAACTCAAACCCGCGCTCCTGGGCCACACGGCACGCCTCGGCCAGACGCAGGGCATAGCACGCGCGACAGCGACGGGCTCGGTCGGCTCCCAGCGGGGCCACGCCGGCCTCCCAGCGCTCACGGTCCTCCCCCGCCTCGATAAGCTCGATGTCGCCATCGGCACACCACCGGCGCAGCTCGTCCAAACGCCGCTGCCATTCATCGTGAGGCTGAATATTGGGGTTTGTCCAGCAGATTGTGGGCTCAAACCCTTCCTCGCGCAGCAGGCGGACCGGCTCAAGCGAGCATGGTGCACAGCACGCATGCAGCAACAACGGCTTCATCGACATCTCCTCACCCGAAAAAGCGCACGCCGAAGGACGTGTCCTCGCAGGCGACAATGCGGCGGTCGCGCAAGATGGTCCGCACGTAATACCAGTCGCCTACACAGCCCGACAAATGCAAGCCGGCCGCCAAATAGCACAGCAGCGGATAGCCCGAAAACGCAAACCCCAGGGCAAACGCTGTCGTCACAACAACCGTCGGCGCCAGGCAAACCGCCACGTACCGCCGGCGCGAATACACAACGCCCTCGGCGCAGGCATAGATCATCGCCGTCTCGCGATTCGCCCCAAAGGTCACCTTCGCGCCCGCAGGCGCCAGCAGCTTAAAAAACACACCGTGCACCAGCTCGTGCACGGCAAATGAAGCCGCCGAAACCGCAGTCAAGCCGACCATCCAGCCCAAGACGGCCATCCAGCCGCCCGCGTCAGCCACATCCAAGTCTGCAGGCCCGCCCAGCAGCATAAACACCGGCACCAGGCACACGGCAAACACGCCGACTACGACC
Source organism: uncultured Collinsella sp. (assembly GCA_900552345.1). GTDB lineage: Bacteria > Actinomycetota > Coriobacteriia > Coriobacteriales > Coriobacteriaceae > Collinsella. The sequence goes on from URZN01000337.1 coordinate 1,137, forward strand.
ATCCCCCACACGAAGCAAGCGTGCAGAAAATCCTCGTCCTCAAACGCATGTATGTTGGAAATCTCATTCATAGCATCTTAGGATAGCGCCCCTGCCACGTACCCGTCCGCATGTGCGATAATGTCGAACGATATGCACGAATTGACCACCGCGTCGCCAGGCCTTGCGCCCGGCCGCGCTCTCACCATATGCGAAGGAGTCCCATGGCATCCAAATACTCCATGAACGACCGTCCCAGCTGGCCTCGCCGCGCCATCGTTACCGCCGGCGAGCCCTACGGCAACAAGGGCCTTCACTTTGGCCACGTCGGCGGCGTCTTTGTCCCTGCCGACTTCTTCGCCCGCTTCCTGCGCGACCGTCTGGGCCGCGAGAACGTCATCTTCACCTCGGGCACCGACTGCTACGGCTCGCCCATCATGGAGAGCTACCGCAAGCTCAAGGAGAACGAGGGCTACGACAAGTCCATTAACGAGTACGTCGAGTCCAATCACTCCCGCCAAGCAGCGACCCTCAACAACTACAACATCAGCTGCGATATCTACGGCGGCTCGGGCCTTGAGCCGGCTGCGCAGATTCACAACGAAGTGACCGCCGAGATTATCGAGCGCCTGCATGAGCAGGGCACCATCTCCAAGCGCTCCACGCTGCAGTTCTACGACGCCAAGGCCGGCACGTTCCTCAACGGCCGCCAAGTGATCGGCCGCTGCCCCATCCAGGGCTGCAAGTCCGAGAAGGCTTATGCCGACGAGTGCGACCTGGGTCACCAGTTTGAGCCCGAGGAACTCATCGCACCCAAGAGCCAGCTCACCGGCGAGGTGCCCGAGCTGCGCCCGGTCGACAACCTCTACTTCGACCTGCCGGCCTACCTCGACTTTATGAAGACCTATACCGCCAAGCTCGCCCAGAACCCGCAGGTTCGCTCCGTGGTCTCCAAGACCATGGAGGAGTGGCTGCTGCCGGCACAGCTCTATATTCAGAACAAGTTCCGCGAGGCCTTCGACGCCGTCGAGGACCAGCTGCCCGAGCACACCGTGCTGGAGCCCGAGGGAAACAAGAGCAGCTTTACCG
>URZN01000338.1 GCA_900552345.1 uncultured Collinsella sp.
TCAATATTCAGTGCGTCGGCGCGGGTGCCGTCAACCAGGCCATTAAGGCTGTGGCCATTGCACGCGGATTTTTGATTCCGACCGGGTTTGATATCTCCTGCGCGCCGGTGTTCTCCGACATCCTCATCAACGGGGAGTCGCGCACGGCCATCCGTCTTTCTATTTACGTTCATCAGATTAATCGAGCTGCTATGGATAACGTTGTGATGGACGACGTTAAGCCTGTGGCATAGAGTTTTTACTCTTTGCCCGCCCTCTTTGATTCCGCCTATTCCACCTCGTTAGGACTTTTACACATGGACCAGGGTTCCGTACGCGATATTCTTGCCGGTAAAACCTACTTTATCCGCACCTTTGGCTGTCAGATGAATCAGCACGACTCCGAGCGCGTGAGTGGTCTGCTCGACTCATATGGCTGCCTCATGGCGCTCGATCCGGAGCATGCTGACATTGTCGTGTTCATGACGTGCTGCGTTCGTGAGGCCGCTGACACCCGTCTGTACGGTCAGTGCAACTCTTGTAAGAGCCTCCCGCCTTCGCCCTCGGGTAAGCGCGTGGTCGCCGTGGGCGGCTGCATCGCGCAGCGTGACGGCGAGGGTCTGCTCACCAATGTCGATAACGTCAATGTTATCTTTGGCACGCATTCCATCGCGCATGTGGCCGAGCTCATTGCCGAGGCATTTTTGGACGGCAAGCGCCATATTCGCACCAATGAGCACGAGGACACGGATGCGATGAGCATGCCGTGGCATCGCGAAACCCAGTATCACGCCTGGGTCCCCATTATGACGGGCTGTAATAACTTCTGCACCTATTGCATCGTGCCGTATGTGCGCGGTCGCGAAAAGAGCCGTCCTTTCGAGGAGATTGTCGACGAGGTAACCGGTCTAGTACGCCAGGGCGTGCGCGAGATCACGCTTCTGGGTCAAAACGTCAACTCCTATGGTCGCGATCTGTTTGGCAAGCCGCGCTTTGCCGACCTGTTGCGTGCCGTGGGCGATACGGGTGTGGAGCGCATCTTCTTTACTTCCTCGCACCCCAAAGACCTGCTGCCCGAGACTATCGACGCTATGGCCGAGACGCCTGCCGTCATGCCGCAGCTACACCTGGCAGTTCAGTCGGGCTCGACGCGCATCCTTAAAGAGATGAATCGTCGCTATACGCGCGAGGATTATCTGGGGCTCGTCGATCGCATCCGCAATCGCATGCCCAATATCGCGCTTTCGACCGATATCATCGTGGGCTTCCCCGGCGAGACCGAGGAAGACTTTGAGCAGACGCTCTCGCTCGCCGAGACGGTCCGTTACGCTCAGGCCTATACGTTTATCTATTCCAAGCGCGCCGGTACTCCGGCAGCCGAGATTGACGATCCCACCCCGCATGAGGTGATTCTTGAGCGATTCAACCGTCTGGTGAAGGTTATCGAGACCACGGCGCACGAGTATAACCAAGGTGAGCTCCATACCGTTGTGCCGGCGCTTATTGAGGGTACGAGCAAAAAGAATGACGCGGTGCTGCTGGGCAAGAGTCCTAAGAATCAGACCGTTCATGCACCGATTCCCGCGGGCTACAGCATCGATCAGCTGATTGGCAAGATTGTCGATGTTGACGTTGACGTTGCCAAGACGTGGTATCTGTCCGGATCCGTTGTGGGCGAGCCGCGCTAATGATTTCTCCCGGGGCAGGTCTTTCCGCCGTTGCGATTGTCGGTCCGACGGCGGTTGGTAAAAGTGATGTCGCAGATCGTTTGGCGGCTCGCCTTTCGTCCGAAGTGCTGTCGTGTGATGCGATGCAAATCTATCGAGGTATGGATATCGGCACGGCAAAGATGGCGCCTGAGGAATGTTGTGTGCCCCTGCGCCTGGTCGATATTGTTGAACCCGGTGTTGCATATTCTGCAGCGCTGTATCAGGCAGACGCTCGTGTGCATGTTGAGCGCTTGCTGGGCGAGGGCCGCCTACCGGTGTTTTGCGGGGGTACAGGCTTGTATCTCAAGGCCGCCCTGGATGAGATGGATTTTCCCTCGGGCGAGCTTGAGGACGATCGCCGCGCGGGCTATCAGGAGCTTGCCGAACGCATTGGCAAGGAAGCGCTGCATGCGCTGCTTGCCGAGCGTGACCCCGAGTCCGCTGCGGTCATCCACCCCCATAATGTTCGCCGCGTGATTCGCGCGCTCGAAATGCACGATGATGGTGTGTC
>URZN01000339.1 GCA_900552345.1 uncultured Collinsella sp.
AGTTCGTCCGAAAGCTCGAGCTTGGTCTGGTTCATTTTCAGCCAACCCCAAGTTGCTGCGGGCATCGCGTTAACCTGCTCGAGCGTGGTGGCAGCGGTGTTGGTTTCCTGTTTCATTATCCGATCGCTCCTTCCATCTCGAGCTTGATCAGGTTGTTCATCTCGACGGCGTACTCCAGCGGCAGCTCCTTGGAGACCGGGTTGGCAAAGCCGTTGACGATCATGGTGCGGGCCTCTTCCTCCGAGATGCCGCGGCTCATCAGGTAGAACACCTTGTCGTCACCGATGCGGCCGATGGTGGCCTCGTGGCCGATGTCGACATTCTTGACTCGGATGTCCATAGCGGGGATGGTGTCGGAGCGGCTCTGGTCGTCGAGCATGAGCGACTGGCAGCTTACGGTTGCCTTGGAACCCTCGGCCTTAGGCGTGGCCACGATGGAGCTGCGGAAGGTCTGGATGCCACCGCTCTTGGAGATGCCCTTGGTCTCGACAGTTGCCGAGGTCTCGGGTGCGTTGAGAACGACCTTGCAGCCGGTGTCGAGGTTCTGACCGGCGCCGGCAAAGGTGATGCCGGTAAAGCTCGAGCGGGCGCGGCGGCCGTTGAGCACGCTCATGGGGTAGAGGTAGCCCACGTGGCTACCGAAGGAGCCGCTGATCCACTCGATGTCGCCGTCCTCGTCCACGCGCGCACGCTTGGTGTTGAGGTTGTACATGTTCTTGGACCAGTTCTCGATGGTCGAGTAGCGCAGGTGTGCGCGCTTGCCCACAAAGAGCTCCACAGCACCGGCGTGGAGGTTTGCCACGTTGTACTTGGGCGCGGAACAGCCCTCGATAAAGTGCAGGTCGGCGTCGTCCTCGACGATAATGAGCGTGTGCTCAAACTGGCCGGCGCCCTTGGCGTTGAGGCGGAAGTAGCTCTGCAGCGGGAAGTCGAGCTTGGTGCCCTTGGGCACGTAGACAAACGAGCCGCCCGACCACACGGCGCCGTGCAGGGCCGCAAACTTGTGGTCGGTGGGTGGGATGAGCGTCATGAACTTCTCGTGGATGAGCGGCTCCCACTGCGGGTCGTGCAGGGCCTCCTCAATGCCGGAGTAGACGATACCCATCTTGGACGCCGTGTCCTGCATGTTGTGGTAGACGAGCTCGGAGTCGTACTGCGCGCCGACGCCTGCCAGGTAGCTGCGCTCGGCCTCGGGGATACCCAGGCGCTCAAAGGTGTTCTTGATGTCGTCGGGCACCGACTCCCAGTCGTGCTTTTGGTCGGTGTTGGGCTTGACGTAGGTGACGATGTTGTCCATGTCCAGACCCTCGATGGAGGGACCCCACGTCGGATCCGGGAAGCGGTTAAAGATCTCGAGGGACTTGAGGCGCAGGTCGAGCATCCACTGCGGCTCGTCCTTTTTGGCGCTGATCTCGCGCACGATGTCGGGCGTGATGCCGGCGTCGAGGCGCTCGAATCCCTCCTCGCCATAGGTGAAGTCGTAGAGGCTGCGGTCGATGTCCGCGACCTCGGTGCGGTTCTTGGTCATTGCGTCGCCCCTTTACGCCTGCTGCTCGGCAGCGGCGGCCTCGGCCTGGGCGCGCTGCTCGGCGGCCTCGCGCTCGAAGGTCTCAAAGCCGTTCTTGTCGATCCAGGGGATCAGCGAGGCGTCGTCCTCGCGCACGATGTGGCCCTTGACCATAACGTGGACGCGGTCGACATCCAAGTGCTCCAGGATGCGCGTGTTATGCGTAATGATGAGCATAGAGCCGTCGCAGCTCTTGCGGTAGGCGTCCATGCCGTGGCTGACGGTGGACAGGGCATCGACGTCCAGGCCGGAGTCGGTTTCGTCGAGGATGGCGAGCTTGGGCTGCAGCAGCAGAAGCTGGAGCATCTCGACCTTCTTTTTCTCGCCGCCCGAGAAGCCCACGCCCAGCTCGCGGTTGAGGTAGGCGGTATCCATGTTGAGCTCTGCCGCGAGCTCCTTGACGCGACGGCGGAACTCCTTGCCCTTCATCTCCAGGCCGGGGCGGCCGGCGATGCTGGCGCGCAAAAAGCTCGACAGCGGCACGCCCGGGATCTCGACCGGGGCCTGGAAGCTCAGGAACAGGCCGGCGCGCGAACGTTTGTCGGTGGTGAGCTCGGTGATGTCCTGGCCGTCAAAGACGATGCGGCCGTCCTGCAC
>URZN01000340.1 GCA_900552345.1 uncultured Collinsella sp.
GGATGATGTTTCCCGCATGCGGGTCGGCATGGAAAAAGCCATCGTCGAGCACCTGCGTCGAGTAGTCCTCGACGATCGCGGCGCCAATCTTTTCCAAGTCATAACCCTCGGCTGCCAGTCGTTTGGGATCGGCAATGGAGATGCCGTCAATGTAGTCCATGACCACCACGTGCTCGGTGCAAAGATCTAGGTAGGACTTGGGGCACGACACGCCATGCACGCTTTTGTGGAAGTCATAGAAATCGTTGAGATTTTTTGCCTCGGCCAAAAAGTTGGTCTCCTCGCGAAACGAGGTCCACAGCTCTTCGACCACGCCGTGTAAGTCAACAAACTGGTCGGTGTTGACGAACTTGGAAACGATGCGCACCACCGAACGGATGATGTCGATGTCCTGTGCCATGACCTGTTGCGCGCCGGGGCGCTGCACCTTAACGGCCACGTCCTCGCCCGTCACCAGGCGGGCACGGTGTACCTGCGCGAGCGACGCGCTTCCGAGCGGGTTGGGGTCGATCGCGTCGAACATCTGCCCCAGGCGCTGGCCGTACTCCTCTTCCAGACAGCGGAGCACTACCTCATACGGCACCGGGTCTACGTCGGAGCGCAGGCGGCGCAGCTCGTCGCAAAACCGCTGCGGCAAAATCTCGGACCGGTTGGCCAGGATCTGCCCCATCTTGACGAACATGGGGCCGAGCTCTTCGAGCAGACGACGCAGGCACACCGGCGTGAGGTTATCCCATACGCGGTACTTTTTGATCAGGCGAACGATCTGCCCAATGCGTTCGCGGCGGCCTGCCGGCGTGAGCTGGTATTCCTCGTCCGGCGCCATCGCGTCGGGCTCTTCGGGAACCATATCGACAGCACGCGGCTTCTTGCGAGCGCCCGAGACGGCGGCATCGACCTCATCGACAACCGCCGCCTCGTCACCCAAGGGATCTAGATTGTTGTAATCGGTGGTGGAATCTGCCATCTGCGCTGCTACTCGGCCTCTTCGGTGTCCTCTGCATCGTCGGGCTCAACGGACTCGACGGGCACCGAAGTCACGTTGTCCTCGACCGAATCGACGATGTCGCGCACATGGGCCAAAAAGGCCGTGCGCTCGGGGGCGGTCATAACGCGGACGCGGGCCAGGATGAGCTCGTCGAGCACGCGCTGCGCCGCAGTCTCACCCTGCATGCCCAGACGCTCGGTCAGGTCGGAAATGGTGCCACCGGCCTGCTCGAACATGTCGGACACGCTGCGGGCGATATCGGGAGTGCCGGCGTCCTTGCGAACCTGCTCGCCTTTGGTATTGAGGTCGTCGAGGACCTTCTTGCCGCCCTCGACGGCAACGGCGGCGGCGCCGAAGCCCACGTTGATGGCACCGTTAACAAGCTGATCGAATTTCATAACCATGGTTGGCTCCAATCGTGAACAACTGCATTGGCCTTCTTGTACCCAAGATTGGGCGAACGACACAAAATCGTTTGTCGCCGGGATAGAAATCGAGCAGGGCAAAGCCTTTGACGGCGTTTGTCCCGCTCGCTCGTTGCAAGGTTATCTTTACCTTACGTTGTCGTTCATCGCGAAGGAGTTTTTCATGGCACAGCTCGTGGTGTAGAGCACCTTGCCCAACAGAGCATCGGTCTCCACGCGCACAAGCTCGGCAAAGGCCTCGTTGGCGCGGGCGAGCTCGGCGGGCACCTCGGCCTCGGGCAGGGCGGCAACGGCAGCGTCAACGTCGTGAATCTGCTTGTGACCCATGCCGCCGACCTTCTCCTGATAATCCTCGACCGCGCGACCGCACTCGTGGAAGCGAACATCGGCCAAGGCACCGATCAGGCGATTTGCCCAATAGAAATTCTCGGACGTCACGCGGGCCTGCGTGTCGGCATAGTACTCGGGCATGGTCTCGACATTGGCGTACAGCGGCACGAGCGCGTTAAACGAGTTGGAGCCAAACGCCATCCACTGCACGGCGCGATACGCCGGCTGTGCATAGGGGCGCAGCTGCAGCACGGCGAGTTGACTGTTGCGGTTGATGCCGATGGGACGATAGGCGCCGCGCGTGGCGGGCGTACCCTTGCTGCCGTAGCAGTCGTACTCCGTGCCCTGGTAGTGGCTCGAAAGCACGTACTTGATATCCTCGATGGTCACCTTG
>URZN01000341.1 GCA_900552345.1 uncultured Collinsella sp.
GGTAAAGATCTGCGTAGAATAAGGCCTGGACTCATCAGTCTTGGGAGCCTCGTCAATCGCAGGGGACTCTTGCTCCATAGCAGGAGCCTCGATCTGCTCGGGTGCGCTGGCCTCAACGGAATCGGCCTCGTCGACAACAGAATCATCGGCGGCGTCCTGGGCATCATCGGAGATGGAAAGGGGCTCGGCAATTGCGGTGCCCTGCTTCTCAAACGTCATCGTGGCATCGAATGACATGGTGCCATCGACCGGCTGCTGCGCCTCAAAGGACGTCGTAGCCTCGGCAACGTCAGCGGATGTCGGCTGCGGAGCCTCGAAGGACGTCGTGGCGTCGGCGACATCCGCAGATTCCGGCTGCTCGGCCTCGCTCTGCTCGAACTCCTGTGCCGCACGCTCACGCTCGGCCTCGGCGGCCTGCTGCTGGGCGATGGCCTCCCGCTCGGCGGCCTCGCGGGCAGCGGCGCGCTTTTCCTCAAAGTCGTCGACGAACTTCTTGCCCTTCGCAAAGGCACCCTTAAAGAAGCTCGAAGCGCTGGCACCAATCGAGGAGAACGCGGAAGCGATATCGGCATGGGGCGTTGTCGAGGGAAGCTCGGCCGAGAAATCGGTGTCACTCTCATAGGACACGCGCTGCGGATACTCGTCATAGTCTTCGTCGGCGGTCTCGTCTTCAACCTGTGCCGGAGCGGCAGGCGCCAGAATATCCAGACCGGCTGTAGAATCGAGCGCGGGCTTTGCGTCAGACTCTGCGACAGTAACAGGGGCAGCGACCGGCTCGGCGGGAGCAGCAGCCGTATTGGCCGCGGGTGTAGGCTCCTGCGCAACGGGAGCAGGCTCCGGCTCAAACGTCGGCTCCTCGCCCTCTTCGTAATCGAGCGTGCAGGACTCGGGAAGCATGCCGAGCGCACGGATGGCATCCGAACCAAAGCGGATATTGCCGGCGGCATTGCGATAGAGCTTGGGCTCGGCGACTTCGACCACCGCGGGCTCCTCCGCCGGCTCGGCGGTGGACTCTTCCTCGGTGGACACTTCTGCCTGGACAGTCTGGTCTTGAGCCTCGGGGGCGATAACGCCGATCAGTGTCTCGTCGGCAGAGGCACCCTCAAAACCATCGATCTGTCCATCAAAAGCCTCGTCCTGCTCGGGTGCGTCGACAGGCGCTACCGGCTGGCCAAACTCGTCCTCATCGTAGGAAGGTTCCTCATATTCAATGGTGTTGCCGTAGTCGTTTTGCTGCTGGGCCGCGGCATACTCGGCCGCCGCGCGCGCCATTTCCTCGGCGCGACGCTTCTGCTCGCCAAAATAGGTATCGAACGGAATGTCGTCGGGGAACTCGTTTTCGCCCTGATAGGGGGCAACGTTGTCCATGACACCGAGCATAGCGGCAACAGAGGACTTGTTGCACACCGCGCCAGACGTGTAGGGAAGCACAAAACGGTTGGAGATGATATTGGCGGCATTGGCCAGTGCCACAAGGGAGGCCAAAATCGCGACAACCCACAGCAGCACCTTGAGCACGCCGGGGAGCGGCAGGATACGCAGGATGGCGACAGCCGCGGGCGCGATCGTGGCGACAGGCAGGAGCTTGGCGATGAGCGCGCGATACGGAGCGTAGGGCTCGCGAGCAAGGAGCTCGGCACGGGGGGAATCATAGTGGGCCACCACGACGACCGGGCGGTTGCGCGGAGACGCAAGCGGGCCCGAGGCCTTGTGATAGGCGATGACATTTTGGCTCACACCGGTCTTTCCCAGGCGCGAAACCACGGGATGTCCCGTGCGCTCGAGCACGTAGAGCACGGCACCGACAATGGCCAGCAAGGTGCCGACCAAGCCGATACCGCCGCCGATGCCCATTAGCAGGGCACCGGCAAACGCCAGAATACCGGTAACGGCAAACGCCAACCTGCTGGGCGCGGGAGCATTAAATTCCTGCACCTCGGGGTCAAAGCCGTGGTTGCGGAAAATCTGAGCGATATCCTCGGCAGCCAGGCGCTCTTCTTCGCTGCACGCCGGCGTGATGCCAGTGCTCTGCAGCAGGTGGTTAATATAGTTCTGGGTGTTCGCCATGTGCGCTCCACATCCATAATCCGACAAATAGGCCCAATGCATGCACATTAGAACCGTATAT
>URZN01000342.1 GCA_900552345.1 uncultured Collinsella sp.
CTACGAGGGCTACCCCAAGAGCGTATGCACCTCGATCAATGACGTCGTCTGTCACGGCATCCCCTGCGATACGGACGTGCTGCACGAGGGCGATATCATCAACGTGGACTGCTCCACGATCTTGGACGGCTACTATAGCGACTCGAGCCGCATGTTCTGCATCGGCGAAGTCTCTGCCGAGCGCCAGCGTCTGGTCGACGTCACCCGCGCCAGCGTGGAGGCGGGCCTGGCGGCCGTCAAGCCATGGCTGCCGCTGTCCGTTATGGCCGAAGCCGTGCAAAAGACCGTCGAGGACGCCGGCTTTAGCGTGGTGCGCGAGTACGGCGGACACGGCATCGGTAAGGAGTTCCACGAGGACCCGTTTGTGGGCTTTACCACCGAGGCGCCCGATGTGGACACCATCATGGCTCCGGGCATGGTCTTTACCATCGAGCCCATGGTCAACGCCGGAGCGCCCGACATCAAGATTAGCAAGGGCGACGGCTGGTGCGTGCGCACCAAGGACGGTAGCGATTCGGCTCAGTGCGAGGTGCAGCTCGTGGTGACCGAGGACGGTTACGAGCTGCTGAGCTGGTAGCTGTGCGGACGCCGGGCGCACATGGACTTACAACCGTCCATGAGCGCCCGGCGTTTTAATTGAGCGTTTTGCCTGATAAAACCTGCCAAAATAAACCTGTCCCTTTTTGGCAGGTCGAGCGGAGAGGACTGCTTGTGAACATCCTGGTTTTGTTGCCCGTCAACGACCGCCATCGCGCAATTCTTGAGTCGAGCGCTCCGGGCGAGGACTTTATCTACACGAGCGCCGATGCCGTCACGCGTGAGCAGGTCGCCGACGCCGACGTGATCTTGGGCAACATAGACCCTAGCATGCTCACGGCATGCGAGCATCTCCAGCTGTTGCAATTGCAGACCGCCGGCTATGACGACTACCTTGCCGCCGGCACCGTACCGGCCGACGCTAAGCTTTCCTGCTCGGTAGGCGCCTACGGTCAGGCCGTAAGCGAGCACATGTTTGCCATGGTGCTGTCTATGATGAAGCGCCTGCCCGGTTATCGCGACTTGCAGCGCGAGCATCGCTGGGAGGATTTGGGCCCGGTCACCTCGCTCAAAAACGCCAACGTGCTGGTGCTGGGCGCGGGCGATATCGGCGGCCACTTCGCCACGCTCTGCCGCAGCATGGGTGCGCACGTCCGCGGCATCAAGCGCCACCCGCTCGTCTACCCCATTGTGTTTGAGGACATGGACGGCATGGATGCCCTGTCTGAGCGCTTGGCCGAAGCCGACGTCGTCGCATCCTTTATGCCGAGCACACCCGAGACCCGCGGCCTGGCAAACGCCGAGTTCTTCGCCGCGATGAAACCAGGCGCCTTCTTTGCCAACGGCGGCCGCGGCGATCTTCTGGTTGCCGACGACTTGGTTGCCGCTCTGGAGTCGGGACGTCTCGCCGGCGCCGCGGTCGACGTCACCGACCCCGAGCCGCTACCCGAGACAAGCCCACTGTGGGATGCGCCTAACATGCTCATCACGCCGCACGTCTCCGGCTGGTTCCACCTAGCCGCCACGCTCAATAACGTGGTCGACATCGCCGCGGAGAATCTGCGTCATCTGCAGGCCGGCGAGACCCTTCGCTGCTGGATCGAACACTAAGAATTACGCCGTTTTACAAACGGCGTAATGAGCCGACGCTGCGAGCCCGCCGTTTGGCCAATCTGCCGTTCAATTTCAAAGGCGCGACCAGAAGGTCAGCGCCTTTTCATTTCACGGCACCTTGTCTCAAACGGCGGGCTCTCGCTGACTTTTGTTCGACCTGTGGCGCTTTGCTGGCGCGGCCCTACCTGTGGGCTCTCGCTGGCCATTATTCGACCAGAGGGGTCTAGCGCTATTTAAGTGTTGTTAGATAGTTTCTTGCGTTTTCGACGTTCATTGCTGCGACGGGCGCATGCGAACAGAGCTTGACATCGTTGGTGACCAGTAAATCTGCTTGGGAGCGTATCGCTGCCGCGATGATTAAATCGTCTTCGTAATCGCTATGGAGCTTACGCTGCTTACTCGCCATCCATATGTCGCTCAGGTCGCAGGGCACGGGCGTAGCAAGTTGCGACAACACATCAAGACAATCCC
>URZN01000343.1 GCA_900552345.1 uncultured Collinsella sp.
TCTACACGCGTAAGATCGTCGGCAGCGTCAGATGTGTATAAGAGACAGCTATTTGCTGGTTGCGACAGAATACCATTTTTTTGCACCCCCAGCGTAACGCGGTCAGTTTGCGGAAATATTCAAGTCGCTGCAAGTGCAAAACAACGTCCTGGTAATAGAGCAGGAGGAGAAATGACGGAACAAAGCCCAGAGAACAAAAAGTCGAAACGCAAAGCACCCCATCCGCTGTTCAGGTTGCTTGACTTCGCAGGGCCTTACAAAATCCTCACCGTGGTGGGCTGCGCCTTGTCTGGTCTGCATTCGTTGCTTGCTGTGATGCCCCTTGTGTGCGTCTGGTTTATCATGTCGCAGTTTGTCGCAGTGGCTCCTCAATGGAGCGAAGCGAGTGGCGCGGCCTTTTACGCATGGCTGGCAGTCGGATTCGCGGTGGCCGGAGTGGTGGTGTACTTCGCGGCGTTGATGTGCACTCATATCGCGGCATTCCGAACCGGCAACAACATGAGGAAGGCCGCGACCCACCATCTCTCCAAGGTTCCCCTTGGCTACTACGACGAGCATTCGACCGGCGAACTAAGGAGGGTGATCGACGGCTGCGCCGGCCAGACCGAGTCCGTGCTTGCCCATAAGTTCCCTGATTTCGTGGGAGCCCTCATCACCCCCGTTGTGTTTGTCGTCGTGATGTTCATCTTCGACTGGGCCATGGGTTTGGCGTGCCTGGTTCCCATCGCGGTGTCCTTCGCGTGCATTTGGAGGATGATGGGAGGGGGAGGCAGCGATGAGAACTCAAGCTATCTGACTTTCGTGTCGAACTACCAGCAGGCATTGAACCGAATGAACGCCGCTGCGACCGAATATGTTCGAGGCATGCCCGTCGTCAAAGTGTTCCAGCAAACGGTCGATTCGTTCAACGCATTCAAGGAGGCCATCCTGCAGTACCGGGATATGGCCCATGGCTATTCGAAGTTGTGCGAAAAACCGCAGGTCGTGCAGATCGTGGCGATCAACTCGACCTTTGCTGTGCTGGTTCCCGCCAGCATCCTGCTTGCGGGGGCAGCAGGGGACTTCGCGTCGTTCTTCACGGACTTCCTCTTCTACGTGGTGTTCAGCGCGGTGACGACATCGATGATGACCAAGATACTGTACGCCTCTGAAGCTGCGGCGATGGCCCAAGATGCCGTGATGCGAATCGAGGGGATCCTATCCACGCCGGAGATGCCTTGCTGTTCTGCGAAAGGCGGGAGGGCGAGCGGGACGTGCGATATCGTTTTTGAAGGGGTGTCTTTCACGTATCCGGGCGCTGACGCACCTGCCGTCAAGAACGTGAGCTTTGCGATTCCCGAAGGAGAAACGATGGCGCTCGTCGGGCCGTCGGGAGGAGGCAAGAGCACCATTGCAAGCCTTGTTCCGAGGTTCTGGGACGTCGATGAAGGACGGGTGCTTGTCGGCGGTGTTGATGTGCGGGATGTTCCCCGTTCGGAACTGATGGATTCCGTTTCCTTCGTCTTCCAAAACACACGGCTTTTCAAGCGCAGCCTCATTGACAACATCAGATTCGCGCGCCCGTCGGCTACGCGCGCGGAGGTGGAGGCGGCCGCGCACGCGGCGCAGTGCGACGACATCGTGGCGAAGCTGCCGCAGGGGCTCGACACCGTGGTGGGCGCCCGCGGCGTGTACCTCTCGGGCGGCGAGTGCCAGCGCATCGCGCTCGCGCGCGCCATCCTGAAGGACGCGCCCATCGTCATCCTCGACGAGGCGACGAGCTCGGTCGACCCGGAGAACGAGCACCTGCTCATGGCGGCGATCGCTGAGCTCACGCGCGGCAAGACCCTCGTCACCATCGCCCATCGGCTGAACACGGTGCGCGACGCCGACCAGATCATCGTCGTGGACGGCGGGAGGATCGTCCAACGCGGCACGCACGAGGAGCTCATGCGCGAGCAGGGGATCTACCGCCGCTTCATCGAGGTGCGCCGCGAGGCGGCTGGTTGGCAGTTAGGAGGGGCCTCTTACGGCAAGGCATGATTCGTCCGAGGGCTACCTCGAGGCGATTCTCGTCATCCGCGTTCGGCGCGGATGACGAGAATCGCTGTCTCTTATACACATCTCCGAGCCCAC
>URZN01000344.1 GCA_900552345.1 uncultured Collinsella sp.
GGTCTATACACCCGAATACGCTTCGGGGTTTGACATAAAAGGTGCAGACGGCAAAAAGAGCGTATTGGTTACCGTCACGAACCCTTGGCAGGGCGCCGACAGCATCACTACGAACCTGTTCATTGCCCGTGATGACGAAGAGGTTCCGGCGGATTTCACCGGTCAGATGCTCAAGGGGGATGCCGAGCGCATCGTCTGCATGTCCTCGACCCATATCGCCATGCTCGACGCAATCGGCGAAACGGGACGCGTAGTCGGCGTGTCAGGCATCGACTACATCTCCAATCCCGACATTCAGGCACGGCGGGACAGCGTTGGAGATGTGGGCTACGAAGGGAACATCAATTACGAACTGCTGCTCTCGCTTGACCCCGACCTCGTGTTGCTTTACGGCGTGAACGGGGCAAGCTCGATGGAGGGTAAGCTCAAAGAGTTGGATATCCCGTTCATGTATGTCGGCGATTACCTCGAAGAGTCTCCGCTGGGCAAAGCCGAATGGCTGGTGGCACTTTCGGAGGTTATCGGAAAACGGGCGGAGGGCGAAAAAGTATTCGCGGAAATCCCCGTCAGATACAATGTCCTGAAAAAGAAAGTAGCGGACAATATCCTCGACGCTCCGTCAGTCATGCTCAACACGCCTTACGGCGACAGCTGGTTCATGCCCTCGACCGAAAGCTATGTCGCCCGGTTAATCAAAGATGCCGGAGGCGATTACATCTACAAGAAGAACACAGGAAACGCTTCCGCGCCCATCGACCTCGAAGAGGCGTATCTGCTGGCCTCGCAAGCCGATATGTGGCTGCATGTGGGGATGGCGAACACGCTTGATGAACTGAAAGCCGCATGCCCGAAGTTCATCGACACCCGCTGTTTCCGTGGTGGACAGGTCTATAACAACAACGCCCGCACCAATGCTGCTGGCGGCAACGACTACTATGAGTCGGCGGTCGTAAATCCCGACCTCGTGCTGCGAGACCTCGTGAAGATATTCCACCCCGAACTGGTCGAGGAAGATTTCGTCTATTACAAGCAACTGAAATAGATGCGCTCCCGTTCCGCCATATTGTTTGCCATGCTGGCCGCCCTCACCCTTTTCCTGTTTCTGCTGGATTTGGCGGTGGGGGCAGTCGCCGTACCGCTCGGCGATGTATGGGCGGCTTTGACGGGCGGCGACTGCCCGCGGGCGACGGCGAAAATTATACTGAATATCCGACTGATTAAGGCGGTGGTCGCGTTGCTGGCCGGAGCAGCTCTGTCGGTCAGCGGTCTTCAGATGCAAACCCTCTTCCGCAATCCTCTTGCCGGCCCCTACGTGCTCGGCATCAGTTCGGGCGCGAGCCTCGGCGTGGCACTCGTCGTGCTTGCAGGCTTCGGTTCGTCGATAGGCATTGCCGGGGCGGCTTGGCTCGGAGCGGCGCTCGTGCTGGTCGTCATCGCCGCCGTCGGCCACCGCATCAAGGACATCATGGTGATTCTGATTCTCGGCATGATGTTCTCGTCGGGAGTCGGCGCGATTGTACAGATATTGCAATATCTCAGCAAGGAAGAATCCCTGAAAGCCTTTGTCATTTGGACGATGGGGTCGCTCGGCGACGTGACCTTCGACCAGCTTGCGGTACTCGTCCCGTCGATTATCGCCGGACTGTTGTTGGCGGTGGTGACGATCAAGCCGCTCAACTTACTGCTGTTCGGCGAGGAGTATGCCGTGACGATGGGGCTGAACATCCGACGCTCGCGCGGGCTGCTGTTCCTCTCCACGACGCTGCTTGCTGGTACGGTGACCGCCTTTTGCGGTCCGATAGGCTTCATCGGACTGGCCATGCCCCACGTCACGAGAATGCTGTTCCGCAACAGCGACCATCGGGTACTCGTACCGGGAACCGTTCTTTCGGGTGCGGCGGTGCTGCTTCTTTGCGACCTCGTTTCTAAAATGTTCACCCTGCCGATCAACGCCATCACCGCATTGCTGGGAATCCCCATCGTGGTGTGGGTGGTCTTGCGCAATAAATCCGTCACCGCATGATAAAGTTACACGATTTTTCCATAGGCTACGGCCTGTCTCTTATACACATCTCCGAGCCCACGAGACCGGAGCCTATC
>URZN01000345.1 GCA_900552345.1 uncultured Collinsella sp.
CCTCAAGAAGCAAAACGAGGTGCTGACCTCTAAGGTCGCCGAGCTTTCCGAGGCTCAAAAGACTGCCGAGCGCCTGGAGGGCCTGGTCGGGCTGCAATCGACCTATAACCTTAAGTCGACCGCTGCTCGTATCGTCGGTGCGTCGGGCGATGCCTGGACCTCGACCGTTACCATCGACAAGGGCTCTGCCGACGGCCTTACCATCAACATGCCCGTGACGAGTTCTGCCGGTGTTATCGGCCAGATTATCGAGGTATCGGCCAAGACCTCTACCGTACGCCTGATTGGCGACGAGAACTCGGGCGTGTCCGCCATGGTGCAGGATACGCGCGCCCAGGGCATGCTGCAGGGTCAGGCTGACGGTACGCTGCGTCTTGAGTACGTGAGCGTCGACTCCGACGTCAAAGTGGGCGACATCATCGTGACTTCTGGCATTGGCGGCGTGTTCCCCAAGGGCCTGCCGCTCGGCACCGTTTCCTCGGTGGAGAAGTCGGCCAACGATGTGTACTACACCATTGTGGTGCGCGCTCAGACCACGGCCGAGAACAACGAGGAAGTGTTGGTCATTACCTCGCTGACCGACGAGCAGTCGGCCTCGGACGATGACGTGAGCACCGCTAATAGCACGCCGCAGGGAACGTCGCGCGATGCTGCGACCAAGACGAAGGACGAGGGGTCGGATGACAGTTCCGACACGTCCGAGACGACCGATTCCGGCTCGAGCGAATAGGGGGCATGTCCATGGATCTACACGAGCAGGGGGCGAGCTCCCGCACGTTTGTAATCGCCGCGATTGTGTGCGTGCTGTTGCAGGCAGGCCTGGCGCCGCAGATCTCCATTGCGGGCGGTCGCGTCAACTTTATGATTATCCTGGTGTGCCTGAGCGTGTTCTCGGGCGATCCCACGCGGGCTGTCGTCTGCGGTTTTTGCAGCGGCCTGTTCTATGATCTTTCTGCTGCCGTGCCGGTGGGCGTTATGTCGCTACTGTTGACGGTAGGCAGTTTTGCCCTGGTGCACAGCGCGGCTGGTCAGACGGGCGGCTCCCCGAGCGCGCGCGGTATTACCGTGGGCGCCTTCGCGCTTGCCATCAACGTGGTCTACAGCATCATCTTGCTGTTTATGGGTTTGGAGACGAGCTTTGTGGTGGCTGTTTTTGGCCATGCGCTGCCGTCTTCGATCCTGACGGGTCTGGTTGCCATTCCGTTTTTGATGTCCGGTGTCGTGCCGCAGTCCGGTTACGGATTCTCCGCACGCGGTGGTCATCAGACGGGTATGCGCTTCAAGCCCAAGACTCGCAAACTCAAATAGGGGAGGCCCGTAGATGTCTTCCCAGATGACGGTTATCATCGCCGGTATCGTGCTGGTCGTGGCCATTGTGGTCGCGCTGGTCATCATGCGCCGCGGCGATTCCCGTTTTACCTACGATACGCAGCATGGAACGGCCCCGCGCGCCACCGAGGGCGAGGGCAATACCGCCGCGACCGCCTTCAAGGGTCGCTTCTCCATCCTCACCGCCGGCGTGGGCGCGATGTTTGCCGCGCTCGCCGTCAAGCTGTGGGGTATGCAGATGGTCTCGTCGGACTACTACGACAAGCAGGCCAAGAGCAACCAGACCCGTACCGTCACCACGCCGGCTGTGCGCGGGCGAATCCTTGATCGCAATGGCGTGGCACTTGTGCAAAACCGTCCGTCACTTGCCGTTGTCGCCTATCGCGACCTGGCCGATGACACCGTGCTGGTGCATCACCTCGCGAATGTGCTCGGCATGCCCTACGTCGCGGTTTTGCGCAACATTCAGGACAATTCCGAGGGCGCCCAGAGCCTGCATACCATAGCGACGGACGTGCGCCGCTCCACGGTTGCCTATATCAAGGAACATGCCGGCGAGTTCCCGGGTGTGAAGATTGCCGAGCGCACCGAGCGCCAGTACCCGTACGGCGAGACGGCCTGTCACATTTTGGGTTATACCGGCACCATTACCTCCGAGCAGCTCGAAGCGCAGAACAAGAAGGCTTCGGGCGATAACGATAGCGCCGCCGGTCAGATTACGTACCAGTCGGGTGATATCGTGGGCCAGGCGGGCGTCGAGAGCTACTAC
>URZN01000346.1 GCA_900552345.1 uncultured Collinsella sp.
GCCTCGCGCACGCCGGCCGGCACGGGATAGGTGTTCTCGTTGGCCGAAAGGTTGATGCGCGTGGGCGTAAAGTTGGGATCGTAGGGCTCAATGCCGGCCAAGTAGGGCTGGACGAGCTCCTTCATGCGAGACGTCAGCTCGGCCATATTAGGCCTCCTCGCCGGTCGCGCCAGCGGCACCGCCCGCAGCCGCCGTCAGGTCCACGCCCTCGGCAACCGTCGCCACGGCGTCGCCCGGCCAGGCAACCTTAGTCAGGTCGGCCGCAGCCAGCGACGCGGCGCTCACGGCATCCTCGCCCTGCTCCAGCACGCGGCGACGCAGTGCGGCGGAAAGCGCGTGCGCCCACAGACCCTCGGCCTCGGCCAGGCGCTGCGTAGCGGGAGCATCGGAGAGCAGGCCCTCGGGCGTATAGCAGATGACGCTCGAGCGTTTGACGAACTCCTCCACCGAAAGCGGGTTGGAGAACATGGCGGTGCCGCCGGTCGGCAGCGTGTGATTGGGGCCGGCAACGTAATCGCCGAGCGGCTCGGAGCTCCACGCACCCACAAAGATGGCGCCGGCGTTGCGGATGCCGCCAAGCAGACCCATCGCGTCCTTGCAGTGCAGCTCCAGGTGCTCGGGCGCCACGGTGTTCACCGCCTCGACGGCAGCGGCCATGTCGGCGGCCACCACGATGGTGCCCTCGTTATCGAGCGAGGCACGCGTGATCTCGGCACGCGGGGACTGCGCCACCAGAATATCGATACCCGCCTCGACCTCACGCGCAAACCGCTCGTCGCAGGTCACCAGATAGCAGGCTGCCAGCGGATCGTGCTCGGCCTGGGCCATCAAGTCGGCCGCGACCACCATGGGCTTGGCCGTGGCGTCAGCCAGCACGCAGACCTCGGAGGGGCCGGCGACCATGTCGATACCCACGTCGCCCGAGACAATCTGCTTGGCCGCGGCGACAAAGGCGTTGCCCGGGCCGGTGATCTTGTCGACGCGCGGAATGGTCTCGGTACCGTACGCCAGTGCGGCCACGGCCTGGGCGCCGCCCACCATATAGATCTCGTCCACACCGCCGAGCTTTGCCGCAGCGAGCGTGTAGGGGCTGATCAGGCCGTCCCTTTGCGGCGGGGTCACCATGACCACGCGCTTGACGCCGGCAACCTTGGCGGGAATGGCGTTCATGAGCACCGTGGAGGGATACTGCGCGCGGCCGCCCGGCACATAGATGCCGGCCGCAGCAAGCGGGGTCACCTTAACGCCGAGCATCGTGCCGTCCGGGCGCGTGGTAAACCAGCTCTGCTCGACCTCACGCTGGTGGAACTCGCGAATCTGGCGTGCAGCCTTTTCGAGCGCCGCGACAAAGGCCGGATCGAGGCCTTCGAGCGCGGCATCGATCTGCTCCTGCGGCAGGCGAAAACTCTGCAGCTCAACACCGTCAAAACGCTGACAGTAATCGCGCACCGCGGCATCGCCGTTGGCGCGCACGTTTGCCACGATATCGCGGGCGGCGTCGACGATGTTTTGCGGCAACACGCCCTTGCGGTTGAGCTGGTTGGTAACGAGGCGCTCACCGGGAGCAAGCTTGATGGTCTTCATATCGGTATCCCCTATCGGTCGAGGTTGCGTTTGAAAAACGAGATGCCGGGCAGCGGCACCAATCGGTCCGCAGCCCGGATATGGGGGGCGCCCGTGCGTGCTCGCGCTATTGTGCCGAGCCCGCAACGGGCTCAAAATGCTTGTCCTTCACGGCAGCAGCCAGGCGATCGGCCAAGTTGCGAACGCGCGGATCCAGGCGCGCAGCACCCGGGTTGACGAAGAAGCGGGCCGTGCAGTCCATAATGCGGCCGGTGATGACCAGGTCGTTGTCGCGCAGCGTGGCACCCGTGGCGGTAATGTCCACGATGCGGTCGGTCATGCCGACGATGGGGCCCAACTCAATATTGCCGTGCAGCGAAACGATGTCGGCATTCACGCCGCGCTCGGCATACCAGGCGCTCGCGATGCGCGGGTATTTGGTGGCCACGCGAAGCGACCCGCGACGGGCGTAGTTGCGCTCGGCCTGACCGGCGCGCCATGCGGGCTCCGCCTCGATAAACGTGCAC
>URZN01000347.1 GCA_900552345.1 uncultured Collinsella sp.
GCTCGACCAGGCCCTCAGCAGCATCCTCGGCAGCGAAGACGACGATCTTGCGCATATCGCCCTCGGCGTCGTCGATGCGGCCGACCAGATCGGCAGCCTCGGCCTCGGCCATCAGGCCATCGAGCTCACGAAGGCGCATGCCCAGCAGGTCGGACATTTCCTTCTGCTCCATCTTGGGCTTGAGGTCAAGGAGCTTGATGGCGCGCTCGATGTTCGCCATGCGCTCGGCCTTGGCCTCCTCCTCCTTGGAAATAGCAAAGCGACGGCTACGCAGCAGGCGGGCGGCCTTCTGCATCTTGTCCATCAGCTCTTCGTCATCGTAATCAACGGCGGCCTCGACAACCTCGGCCTCCTCCTCGGCGGAAACCTCGTCAGCAGCCTCAACCTCGGCAGCTTCGGTCTCCACGGTCTCGACTGCCTCGACCTCGGCAGCCATGGTCTCGTTCTCGGTCTCGTTCATGATCTCTTCGTTCTCGGACATGAGACTCCTTCTTGGCCCTCTCGGGCATCATCGCCCCATTCGCGGGGCCCGTCGCGCACTCTTTGCGCTTTAAACATTCATGCCTCTCGGCAAAACGTCCATTAGTTTATGGTGTCGCCATCCAATCTAGCTGCAGAATCTATGTGCACACATTAATGCGACATGTGCGACTCGCGGCGAGCGTACACAACCGATACCACAAATCCGACCACGGCAATTACAGCCGCCACACGCACGGCTGCCGCAAATCCAATCGCCTGGGCAACGTCGGTCGCAACGCCAGCGACGCCTGCAGTCGCCGCTGAGCTCGAGAGCAGGCCGATAAACAGCGACGGGCCAAACGATGCGGCAATCATGTTCCACGTGTTGAGCAATGCCGTTCCGTGAGGATGCTCAGCGCCAGGCAGCGTCTCCAAGCCGGCCGTTTGCGAGGGGCTCAGCACCAAACCGACTCCGGCATACACCACAACGGTCAGCGCCACGACGACGCCGATGTTCATGCTTGCGGCCGTCATCGAGATGGCAGTCTGCCCCACGGCAATCAAGGCAAAGCCGACCGGCAGCAGCGGCCATGCGCCACGGGCGTCCATCACGCGTCCGCCCACAATCGAGGTCACAGCATTGCAGGCAATCGCCGGCAAAATGAGCAAGCCCGCAACAAGGGCGGTCATGCCGTATGCGCCCTCAAAATAGAGCGGCAACAAAACGCTCATCGAGAACGTCGTCATCATCGATACCACCACAAGCAAGCACGCAGGCCAAAAACGAACGCTCGCCATGGGACGCACGTTGAGCACCGGATGCTCGAGCTTGAGCTGGCGGGCCGCAAACAGGCCGAGCAGCACAATGGCGGCGAGGAGCGTCACGATGCCGGCAACCAGATTGGTCGAGAACTCGCCTACGGAATACACAAATGCCGTAATACCGGCAGCGCGCAAAACAACCGACAGAATATCAAGCGTGGTGTTCGAGCGCTCTCCGACATTCTGAACATGCTTTACGCCCGCCGCAGCGACCACAATGCCGCCCACCAGCGGCACTACGAACACCGCCCTCCAGCCAAACAACGTGCACATGAAACCGCTGATCACGGGTCCAAACGCCGGCCCCAGCGTAATGCAGGCACCGCCCAGGCTCAGATACAGACCGAGCTTCTCGCGCGGAGCGCAAGACAGCACCACGTTCATCATGAGCGGGAACAAGATGCCCGATCCCGCAGCCTGCAAAATACGGCTTGGCAGCAAAACGCTAAACGACGGAGCGAGCAGACACAAGACTTCGCCGGCGACCATGCATCCGCATGCGAAAAACAGCAGCTTGCGCGTCGAGAAACGGCCGGACAGAAAGGCCATGATGGCCGTAAAGATCGACGTCACGATCATGTAGCCCGAAACGAGCCACTGCGCCGTGGTGGCACTCACCGAAAAGGCTGCCATAATGTCGTGCAACGCCACGTTAATGATGTTCTCGTTAAACGCGGCAACAAAGGCTGCAATATACATTACGACGAGAATCGCCGCAGAGGCCGATGGCGTTACTTGAACTTGTTGCTGAGATTTGCTCCCCATGCATTTCCTTCCTCTTGGAACGACAGTCGCATCGCCCCAGA
>URZN01000348.1 GCA_900552345.1 uncultured Collinsella sp.
TTGATACCTTTGAGGCGCCGAAAGACCTCAAGACGGTGATTATCACACCGATGGAACATCCTACCTGCTCTACCGTCAGTGACGACCAAGAGGGCGGCGCGCGCATGGCGTGCGAGTACTTCTTGAACCACGGGCACAAGAACGTGTACTTCGTCTCTGGTAAGAAAGAATCACTGTCGAGCCAGTGCCGTATGAAAGGTTGGCGAGCGGCACTCGAGGCACGTGGCATTGAGCCGCCCGAGCCTCTGCAAGGCGATTGGAATGCGGATAGTGGCTATGCCGCGGGCCTTGTGCTTGCCGATAAGCCCGATTGCACGGCGGTCCTCGCTGCTAACGACTGCATGGCAAACGGCGTGATGATGGCTCTACGTGACAAAGGGCTCAATGTGCCCGACGACGTGTCCGTGATCGGCTTCGACGATGAGCTCTACAAGACGATTCCCAACTCGATTCTGACGTCGGTGAAGTTTCGCCACCGCGAACTGGGCATCCGTGCGCTTAACGAGGTCGTCGCAGGTCTGGAAGCCCCGAGCTCCAGAAGCCGTACGCTCGTCTCGGGCGTGTTGGTCGAGCGTTCCAGCGTAAAGGATCTGCGGGCGTAGACGTGCTCGGCCTGCTCGTCTAAATCTGTAACAGGTGGGACCCGAAAACTCGGCTAGATGTTACAGATTTAGACAATTCGGCCCGGCTTATTCCGTTTGTCTCGATCTGTAACAGTTAGGAGTGAAATGACCAGCCAGGTGTTACAGATCTAGATTGATTGGATTGACCCATCTGTTTGTCTCGATCTGTAACATCTAAGCGGTCAAAAGCGGTCTACATGTTACAGATTGAGATTTTTGGCTTGGCCTGTGCGTTCACCTCGATCTGTAACAGCTGGGACCCAAAAACTCGGCTAGATGTTACAGATTAAGATGAACAGGAGGACGGGTGCGGTCTAAACAAAATGGCCCGCGCATCACGCATCGATGCACGGGCCATTTTTTTTCTGCGAGCGGCAGGTGGCGTCAGCGTCTTATGCCTCGAGGTTTTCCTCGATCCAGGCGACGGCACCCTTGGGATCCTTAGTGAGGTCGATGTACTGTTTGCCCTTGGGCGACAGCAGCGTGATGCCCAGGCGGTCGGTGTCGGCCTTCATCTCGTTGTAATAGGTGCGAACCTGCGGAGCCAGGACGATGACGTTGTACTGGTCCATGATGGCGTAGTGGCTGCCGTAGGCACCGGCGTTGGCGGTAATGTCGATGCCCAGCTCGTCGGCGCCTTCCTTAAGCGCGTTGGCGAGCAGTGCAGAGGTGCCGGCGCCAGCGCACAGAACCAGAACCCTCAGATCCTTGCCCTTAAGGGCGGACGGAGCTGCGGAGGCCTCAGTGGCAGAAGCGGTCTCGACAACAGGAGCCTCAACGGCGGGGGCGGCAGCGGTCTTGACGGCCTTGGTCTCCTCGGCCTCTTCTTCGGCCAGGGTCTCGGCCTCCTGCTTGCACAGGACGTTGTCGTAGGCCTTGCAGAACGGGTAGTAGATTAAGAAGTCAACGACCAGCAGGACGACAACCAGGACCAGAGAGATCGGCTGGAAGTTGGTGTCGATGAAGGTGCCGATCGGTCCGGGGAGTGCCCACGGCATGGCATAGATAAAGCCGTTCATGCCCAAAAAGTCGATGAAGAACTTACCAATGAGGACGTTGGCCACGGGGGCAAACAGGAACGGGATCAGGAAGTACGGGTTGAGGATGATGGGCGCGGCGAACAGCAGCGGTTCGTTGACGGCGAACATCACGGGTACGACAGAGGCTTTGCCGACGGCCTTGAGCTGCTTGGAGCGCATAAAGAGCAGGAAGATGATCGGGACAATGAACGTGGCGCCGGTGCCGCCGAGTTCGCCGATGTAGTTACCGAAGTTCTCGGTCAGGGCGAGGGCGGGGTGACCGCCGGCCTGCAGCGTGGCGAGGTTGGTGGTGATGTTGCCAAACAGCGCGGCGTTGAGGGCAGGCTTAACGACCGAGGGGCCGTGGATGCCCATGAACCAGAACAGCGGGATCATGAACCAGATGAGGGCGAGGCCGGCGTAGGAATCGGCAGCGGCGAACAGCGG
>URZN01000349.1 GCA_900552345.1 uncultured Collinsella sp.
CGAGATAGGCTCCGGTCTCGTGGGCTCGGAGATGTGTATAAGAGACAGGCTCCGGGCGTGTCCATTTTATACGCCCAAAACCTTGAGCTCTCGCCTCCCCTATTTGGGAGGCATGAGCTCACTCAACAGCAGCGAGTCTTAGGCCTGGTTGCCAAAGACCTCGATGGTGTCGCCCTCGGCCAGCGTGACGATGGCCTTCTTCCAAGAACGGGTCTTGCCGGCGACATAGCGCACGCGCTTGGTCTTGGGCTTGACCGTCAGGGTGTTCACGCGAACGACCTTGACGCCGAAGATCTCCTCGACAGCGTCCTTGATCTGATACTTGTTAGCATCCTTGGCGACCTCGAACGTGTACTTGTTCTGCTCCATGCCGGAGAAGGAACGCTCGGACACGATCGGACGGATGATGATCTCGTGGGCGGTCATTTATGCAAGCACCTCCCCGAAGTGAGCGGCGATGTCGGCGGGCATCAGCACAGCGTTGTTGTTGACGAGATCGTAGGTGTTGGCCTCGTCAGCGGTGATGATGAACGTCTTGGGAATGTTGCGGAACGACAGGTAGGCGTTGACGTCCTCATCGCGAACGATGATGGTCAGACGCTTGCCCTCAAGGCCGAGAGCCTTGAGCATGGCAACGGCAGCCTTGGTGGAAGGCTTCTCGAAGCCGTAGTCGTCGACGAGCACGAGCTCGCCATCGGCCAGCTTGGCGGACAGCGCGGAGCGCATAGCCAGCTTGACCTCCTTGTTGTTCATACGCTTAGCGTAGGAACGGGGCTTGGGGGCGAAGACGACGCCACCGTGACGCCACTGGGCAGCACGGATGGAACCCTGGCGGGCACGGCCGGTGCCCTTCTGACGCCAAGGCTTCTTGCCGCCACCGGAAACCTCAGAGCGGCCCTTAGCGGACTGGGTGCCCTGACGCCAAGAGGCCATCTGGCACTTGACGATGTGGTGCATAACGTGGATGTTCGGCTCGATGCCGTACACCTCAGCGGCGAGCTCGGCCTCGGCGACCTTCTTGCCCTCGCTGTTCTTTACTTCAAACTTTGCCATTTAAGTGTTCTCCTTGGTATGACGCTGGGCTAAATGGGCTGGGCCCTTAGGCCATACGGATGGCGACGAGACCATTCTTGGCACCCGGGACAGCGCCCTTGACCAAGATGAGGTTCTGCTCGGCATCGATGCGGACAACGGAAAGGTTCTTGACGGTAACGCGCTCGTTACCCATGTGACCGGCCATCTTGACGCCCTTGAGGACGCGCGCAGGATAGGCGCACTGACCGATAGAACCGGGGTGACGCTGGAAGTGAGAACCATGCGTCATAGGACCGCGGCGCTGACCCCAGCGCTTGATGCGACCCTGGAAGCCCTTACCCTTGGAGGTACCGATGACGTCGACCTTCTCGACATCAGCGAAATCAGCGACGGTGACGACCTCGCCGACCTTGTGCTCCTCGCCGTTCTCGACGCGGACCTCACGAAGGAAACGGACAGGCTCGACGCCGGCCTTGGCGAAGTGACCAGCCATGGGCTTGTTCACGTTCTTGGCCTTGATGTCGCCGAAACCGATCTGGACGGCGTCATAGCCGTCGGTTGCCTGAGTTTTAACCTGCGAGACAGCGCAGGGGCCAGCCTGGATGACCGTGACGGGAACGACGTTGTCGTCCTCGTCCCAAACCTGGGTCATGCCAATCTTGCGGCCGAGAATCATGCTGATCAAGATATGATCCCAACTCTCGCGTGGTCTTGGGACAATGCGTACACCACCGAGCGTACGCCCCTAGAGGACCACTACTTACACGACGTGCTCCCCAACCTTGTATTGCGTCCGGACTACCTGACAACCCTATTAAGCAGGCATTTTGTCCAGCCAGAATACTCCCCTGGTTACACACAGCTGTTTAGTATACACGGCTGCGGGCGTATCCATCGAGATTCATATTTCACTCACATTGTTTACGCAGGTAAAGTGCGTGGAGTCGCCTGGGCTTGGCAGAGGGGCGGCGAAATATATTAAGTTTGCTGCTCTACAGTCCTGCGCAAGACGGAAAGCACATTAAGTGCTTTCCTTTGCGTG
>URZN01000350.1 GCA_900552345.1 uncultured Collinsella sp.
GATCGTCGCCGCCAGGTTCTGCGGCACGCCCTGGTTGGCAGCCGCGGGCTCGCACTCGCCGCCGGCCTTCACGCGACGCTTATGCTCGGCGAGCATGGCGCGGTACATGCCGGCATGCAGGCGAATCTCAACCACATTGGCATTGCGAGCCTGCTCGACGATGCGCGCGCCCTCGCGATCGATATCGCCCACGTAGTAGACGTAGTTAAAGCGATAGCCAATCTCGGCCAGATAATCGTCCAGGGCATGCGAGACGCTCGCCTTGCATCCGCCGCCAAAAATCACGCCGCCCACCTTGGTACCAAAGAGCTTGGCATGTTTGCGTCCGCGCAGGAGCTTGACGATCTCGTCGTAGGTATCCAGGTTCTCGACCATAATGAACGGCTTGTCGGCACCCAGCGTAAAGAAGCCCGTAAAGTGCACCGGACGGTTGGGGGCGACCTTGATCGCCTGCATGCTGATGCCCTTTTCGGTCATACGCCTGATCAGGCGCTCGCCATGCTTGCCGTCAAAAGCCTTTTCGTCATTGAAGATCTGGTAGGCGCGCTGGCGGCGCGAGGCAACCGGAGTATCGGCACCGCGGTTTTGCTCGACCCAAGCCTGGATGATTGCGATTTCCTCGGCAATCTTGCGATTGGACATCTCGTTGTGCTGGGCGCGCTGTGGAGCTTTCTTGCTGTCCTTGCCCTCGACCTTAATGATCTGGGTCTGCTGTTCCTTAATTTTGGAGAGCGCCGTGGGCGTGGGGACGACCTTGAGCAGCTGCCTGCCCAGAACGCGTGCCAGGGCAAACGCCGAAACCTCGCCATGGGTAGTCGACTCAGTCTGCTGGGCAGCCGTATCTGCTGCGGCAGACTCGGGCTTCTTCTGAGACTTGCGCTTAGAATCGCCTTGGGCATTGCGCTCACGTTTCGAAGATGACGTCTGCTTCTGCGAACGCTCGGGCTTGCTCTCCTTCGCCGGCTGACGCTTGGGCTGCTCCATCGGAGCACCCACCTTCGCATCTTCGTCGCGCGGCGCTGCATTCTCGGCGGCATCCTGAGCGTTAGAGCCGCGACCGCCACGATGACGACGACGGCGAGGCTTGCTCGAAGTCCCCTCCCCCGTCTGTTCAACCGCAGGTTGCTGGCCCTGAGTCTCCGTATCGGACGCAGTCTGCTCATCAACAGGCTTCTGTTCACGAACTTCCGACTCGGCAGGCTTCACGGCCTTCTCGGCCCGCGCCTCCGGAACCTGATTAACCTTTTCCTGACGCTTTACGGGGTACGCGCGACCTGCAAAGCCGCGACCGGGACGGCACGAGTCTGAGGCCTTCTTGGCCGGCTTCTCGGAATCGTCCGCAACCTCGGCAGCCTCTTCGGCATCGCGCACAACATCCTGCTGCTCGGCCTTAAAATGCGCACCGCGACGACGCTTGGGCTCCTGAGGCTCAGCGGACTTTTCCTCTTTCACAGGCTCCTGCGGCTCGGCGACAGGCTCGTTCTCGACAACATCGGTAACGGCCCCATCCTTTTGAGCCACAGCACGACGGAATCGCTCCTGCTGAGCGCGGCGCTGCGCATCGCGCTTGCCGCCCCCGCCAAAGCCGCCTCGGCCCGCCTTGGCAGTAAAGGCACGCACGACATGCTCATCGAGCAGCTCGTCAGTATCGATATGCTCACGCGGGGCGACTTCTTCCGCAGCAGGCGCCTCAACAGAATCCTCGACAGGCTGCTCCTGGGCATCATGAATCTCGGCATTGATGGTATAGAACGCCGGCCGGCCGTTAATGCCGCTACCCTCGATCTTGGTCACAATCTTTGCCGCGATGAGCTCGTCGCGCATCGCCTTGGTGTCGCACTCCTTATCCACGGAGCGGAAGATTTGCGCCAGCGCGCTCGACTTGATCTTGAGTGCCTTGCGGCAGAGCAGGTCGTAGGCAACCAGCTTTGCCCGCTCGGCAGAAAGCGACGTTTGTCCGCTCAGACGCTCAGCTAGAGCATCGACATTTTGTTGGTTATCGGAATATACCGTCTTGGCCACGGGGCCCCTTTCATATGCACACATATACGTCCATATGGTACAACGCGCGCC
>URZN01000351.1 GCA_900552345.1 uncultured Collinsella sp.
GGGTAAGCGCACGCTCGTTGCCGTGCACGCTCTGTCAGACGAGCGCTATCACGACGAGATTGAAGCGATCCTCTCCTCGGGCACCGAGGACCCCGCGCAGCTCGCGCGCGCCGTGGAGATCTTCCAGGAGACCGGCTCTATCGATTACGCCCACGCCTACGCGCTGGACCTGACCGCTAAGGCCAAGGCCGCCATCGAGGACGTTTCGCTCGACCCGCATGCACGCGAACTGTTCCTCTCCATGGCAGATTTCTTTGTGGAGCGCCTTAACTAGCGGGGGTTATAAAACCTGTCAGCAGCGTATTTGGGTACAACTTGCTACACTGTTGAATGCATGTTTATGCATCCCTTTGCGTTGTCTATCCGACACACGCTCAAATAGTACGAATGGTACGCCGAAAGGGGTTCGTTCATGGAACCTATTACAACGGGCATGCAGGGAGCAGCCGTCGAGGACGTCCAGTCCCGCCTTCTGCAGCTCGGCTATACAATCGATGACACCGAGGTTGCCGACAAGCGCTTTGGCACCACCACCGAACAGGCTGTTGGCACCTTTAGGCTCGATAGCGGCCTTGCCGCTGGCTGTGCCGTCGATATCCCCTGCTGGAGCGCTCTGGTCGACGCCTCGTATAAACTGGGCGACCGCACCCTCTACCTGCGTATGCCCAATTTCCATGGCGCCGACGTGCAGGCCCTGCAGCGCGCGCTCAACGTTTTGGGCTTTGCCTGCGGTGAGGACGATGGCTACTTTGGCCCTCACACCGAGGCGGCCCTTCAGCAGTTCCAGGAAAACGTCGGTCTGTTTGCCGACGGTATGGCTTTCCAGGATACCTACGCCTACATCAACCGCCTGCACCACGTATGGGAGGGTAAACCTTCGGTGACCGAGGCCGAATCGCGCATCGGCTTTGCCCGCGCGGCCAACGTACTCGAGCGTTTCCAGATTGCCGTCATCGGCGAGGACCCTATCGCGCGCAGCGTAGCATCGCGCATGTGGAACATCGCCACGGCGACGACCGACAACAGCGGCATGATGCTCTGCGACTCCGAGGTCCCAACCGACGTTGACCTGGTGCTCGAGATCGCAAGCGACGAGCTGCCCGCCGACGCCGCACCGCGCGCCACGATTGCCCTCGCCGAGTGCCACAACCTGGCCCAGCGCATCCGCACTGCCAATGTCGCCGCACAGCAGAAGCCGGCACGCATTCGCATTGAGCTCACGGGCATGACGCGCTACAACGGCACCTTCACGGCCAGCGACGCGCAGACACTCGCCGTACGCCTGCTCGATGGCGTTTGCGATGCCCTCGCAGATTAGGTAAACTAAACGAGTTGCTTTTGTGCAACACCCATACTGGGACGTAGTTCAACGGTAGAACTCCGGTTTTTGGTGCCGGCTGTTGGGGGTTCGAATCCCTCCGTCCCAGCCAAGGTAACTGAGCGCCCCGGGCTTTCATCAGCCCGGGGCGCTTTCTTGTGGACAAGCGGAGGGATTCGAACCCGCAAGGCAACACAACTTCTCGTCCAGCACGGGAAAATCTACCTTCAAAAGACAGGCGCCCCAGGCCCATTAGGACCAAGGGTGCCTTACATCTAGAAAATATCAGCCCAGTTCCGAAAAGCGAGCCGCTTGCGACAACCAAGTGCCGCGTGGCCCCGGCGGGCCGGGCATTAAGTTTGTCGCGAGTTCCGCACGCAAAGAAGGCCACGTGACCTCGATGTTTTGGACGTGACAGCGAGAGGGGTCCTGGTATGGCAAGGTGACGTGAAACAAGGCGGCGCTGACCTTCTGGTCGCGCCGCCGAAGTTGAACGTCAGATTGCCGTGCCAGGGCCCCTCGCAGCGTCAAGAAGTCCGCCGTTCGGTAGAACGGCGGAATCTAATTGTTCAGCATGCGGTCGAAGCTTCCCGAGTCGCCATCCCGATAGTCGGCGGTCATCAGAATCTCCTGCGGAATTCGTCCGCCCTCACGCAGCACGTTGCGGAACTGCACGCGCGTAACCATGGGCAGATCCTTGATCGTCGCCGCCAGGTTCTGCGGCACGCCCTGGTTGGCAGCCGCGGGCTCGCAC
>URZN01000352.1 GCA_900552345.1 uncultured Collinsella sp.
CGCGTCCCGTTGCTATTGACGGGCATAAGTATCTGGATGGTGGCGTGGCTGATTCCATTCCCAGTGCATGGCTGTTTGCGCAGGGGTATGACCGCAATATCGTGGTGCTCACGCAGCCGGCAGGCTTTGTGAAGCAGCCCAACAGCGTGATGCCCATGCTGCGTCGCGTGTTCCGTCACTACCCGGACTTTGTTGCAGCGCTTGAGCATCGGCATGAGGTTTACAATGCCACGCTCGATGACCTGGCACGTCGCGAGGCTGCCGGCGATATCTTTGTGGTGCGTCCGAGCGAATCGGTGAAGGTGCCGTCACTGTGCCGCGAACCCGATGAGCTCGAGCGCATCTACCAGATCGGCCGCCATGATGCAGAGGTGACCTTACCGGCGTTGGAAGCGTACCTGGCGGGGTAAGGGGCGCATGCGGAAAGCGCATCCCGGAATGGAGGTCCAAACTGGGATGCGCTTTCCATTGCTGAAGATATGAGGCTGCGGAGCAACTGCTCGGCCTAGACTTATGCCTGCTGCCAGGTTTCGACAAGCTCCTTGGCGGCGGCGTAGGGGTCATCGGCGCTGCAGACAGCGCTCACCACAAAGAAGCCGTCGACGCCGGTGGCCTTGAGCTGCGGCAGGTCGGCCGTCTTGACGCCGCCGCCCACCACGATGGGTACGGGGCTTGCCGCGTGGAGTGCGGCCAGGTCCTCAAAGCTCTTGGTGATGATGGAGCCATCGGCTGCGCGTCCGCAATCGCGCTTGGTCTCAGTCTCGTGGAGTGGGCCGATGCCCAGGTAGTCGACCAGGCTCATGTCGGCGGTCTTGACGTACTCGAGCATCTCCTCGCAACGGGCCGAAAGGCCCACGATGGCGTCGGGGCCCAGAAGCTTGCGGCAGACCTCGACGGGAATATCGCTCTGGCCCACGTGCACGCCGTCGACAGCGATGCCCTGCTCGCGCGCGGCAAGTACGCAGTCCAGGCGGTCGTCGATCAGCAAGGCGACCTGACCGGTCTTGCCGGCCTGTGCGATTGCCTGCGCGGCGTCGCCCGTCAGCGCGATGATCTCGCGGGCGCTTGCCACCTTGGAGCGCACCTGGATGCAGGTAAAGCCGGCATCGAGCGCCTGGGCCACTACATCGCCAACGGGGCGCCCCAACGTGTTTTCGGGGCCGAGTACCAGATAGGCCGAGATATCAAGGTTGTCGCGGATGCTCATCGTGCTTCCTCCTGCTTTTTGATCTGCGCTTCCATGCGCTCGAGTTTGCCGGTCATGGTGTCGGTAAATCCGGGCCGAATATCGGCTTTGAGCACGACTTCGGTGCGGATGCCCTTGCTCGCCAACACAAAGGTTGCGTCGCGCACGACCTGCATGACCTCGTCCCAGTCGCCCTCGATCTCGGTGAACATCGAGGTGGTGCGGTTGGGAAGGCCGCTCTCGCGAATGGCGCGCACGACCTCGGCGACCTCGGCGGAGAGCTCATCGCCGGTGCCGCACGGGGCGATGGCCACGGCGACGAGCGTGTTCATGCCGGCATTGGTTGCGGGCTCGGACATGGCCTATGCCTCTTCGAGCTCGAGTCGGTTATCGGCGATGTCCTGGGCGGTTGCGCGGTAGAGCTCGTCGATAAAGGCGACCTTAAAGCTTGCCGGGGCATCGGCGACGGCGGCGGCACGCGTGCCGGCAACGTTGTAGACGGCGGTACCGCAGACGGCTGCCGTAAACGGGTCGGCAGCGCAGGCGTACACAGCCAGCACGCCGCCCTGCGAGCAGCCGCAGCCGGTGATCTTGGACATGAGCGGGCTGCCGCCGTGGGACTTGGCCACGGTCGTGCCGTCGGTGATCAGGTCGACTTCGCCCGAGACCACTACGGCGCCGCCGGTGTAGCGGGCGAGCGCCACGGCAGCATCGCGGGCGGCGTCGACCGTGTCGGTGGTATCGACACCGCGCACGCGGCTCAGATCGGCCGCCTCGCCCTCAAGACCCCACAGGCCGGCGAGCGCGATGATCTCGGAGGCGTTGCCGCGCACGATGGCGGGCTTGTACTGCTTAAGCTCGTTTACCAACTGGGTGCGCAGAC
>URZN01000353.1 GCA_900552345.1 uncultured Collinsella sp.
ATCTACACGCGTAAGATCGTCGGCAGCGTCAGATGTGTATAAGAGACAGACTCCGGACGGCTTCAAAATGATACCCAGAACAAGTTTTTTCGGATAATCGACGGTAAGACCCAAATCACTCAGCGCACCCGCTTTGATAAACAGCTTTATCAGGGACTTTAGTAGGTAAAAATCGATCTCTATGTGCCGAATGTAAGTTGACTGTCTATTTTCCGAAACAACTTATTCTAGATGGCATTTTTAAGACCCCTCCAAGGCAAAATTGAAGCTTTTTGCGACCAAAACTCTAGTTCACGCGACCGTTTTCCACCCGCGCGACTACATTTCCGCCCAATTGATAAAAATCTCCTCACGAAGCCGCCGTTCGAGCTCCTGCTGCCGCGGCGTCTTGTCTTTCAGCGGCACATCGAGATAGGACATGATGAGCTCCATCACCACGCGGAAGGCATCGGAGTCGGCCAGCTGACCATAAGTCATCAGAACGACGGGATATCCCATCGCTTGCAGGGCAGTCGTTCGATCGGAGTCCGAAATCTTGGATTCTATGGATCCGTGAATGGCTTTACCTTGGCATTCAACCAGACACTCTCGGCTGCCGTCCTTATTTGCCAGCAGGATATCGGCATAGCGCCTATCAAGACCCGAAATCAGGCGGGCGCTGCGCGTCATACGAATCTCAACGTTATTGGTGAGGTACAGCCCTTCGCCGCCGCGCAGCCTCGTAAGGCCAAACAGCATCGAAGCCTGGACCTCGAGCGGCGATGCTGCCATCCCCGTAATGCATTTCGCGGCTCGTATGAACGATTTGGCGCCGCGGAGCCCCCGGATCTTATCGACGAACTCTGCAAGCTCAGAGAGCTCGATCAAGGGCGGTCGTTTCCACAAGTCTGTTGGATTCCCCGAGGTATCCTTTACGTTTTCCCAGCCCGACCGTGCGTCACCCCACTGGCCCCCATATGCCTGCACAAGTGCCGACTTTATCTGAGACGCAATCTTGCACACGGCAAAGGTGCCGCACATCTCATACATGCACATGATTAAACGCTCGTTTGAAACCGAGGAAGCCAGGGTCAGCAGGGTAAAGAGTGGGGACGCAACATCGAGGCCAAACTCTGTCTGCCGCACGGAGCCAAACGGCCTCTCCCCGTTCCAAACATGCCTGACAATGCGATCGCCCTTACGTCCGCAGCTGCCCTGCGCCAACACGTGTAATGGGGTGCCCAGGAAATGCTTGACGAGCGGATGCTCACAAAGACGCTCCCTGCGTGAATCGTCCACAGAATCGGGCAGGTCCGGCATTATTGCCAAAACCTGTGGAGGTATCCGGTGATACCGAAAGGCAGATATGTCGCACAGCATGTCGTCCATGAAGGGTACGTACCCGCTACGTCGTTTGCGAGCCCGCTCGGACGGCAAACGAGCCCGCTCGGCCTGCGAACGGTAAATACTGCTACGCGCACGTCACGGATCTCTCGGGAGGCTTACAATCGGTTTTGAAAACAAACTGATTGTGAGGTTGCATATGGTTGACAAGGACTTTGCCTGGCGGCTCGCGCAGGAGCTTGTGCGGATCGACAGCTCAGACCCAGGCGCGTATGAGGATGAAATTGAGCGGTATATCAAAGCGCTGGTTGAGGAACGGCTGGCACGGTTGAACCACCCGGCACTCGATGCTATGCGGGTCGAGGAGATCGAGGTGCTCCCCGGACGCCGCAACCTCATGGTCACCGTGCCCGGTTTGAGCGACGAGCCACGGCTCGTCTACATCTGCCACATGGATACCGTCACCTTGGGCGACGGCTGGGACGCAGGCATTCCGCCGCTCGGAGCAATCGTGCGTGACGATAAACTCTATGGCCGCGGCGCCTGCGATATGAAGGGTGGCCTGGCCTGCGCCATTGCCGCACTGGTCCATACGCTCGAGCGCGTGGCGGCGAATGGCGCGCTGCCCCGCCGCGGCTTTTCGCTCATTTGCTCGGTCGACGAAGAGGACTTTATGCGCGGCTCCGAGGCGGCCATCGACGCCGGCTGGGTCGGCTCGCGCGAATGGGTACTGGACACCG
>URZN01000354.1 GCA_900552345.1 uncultured Collinsella sp.
ATCGAGGTACGGCCCTCGAGCTTGCCGTCATCGATATCTACAAACGTGCAGTCGCGATCGTTGACCGTAATGGTGAGCGGGTTGACCACGTCGCCATAGAGCTCGTCGCGCGAATCATCCTGAAGGGCAAAACCGGCTGTCGGCATCCCGCAAAGCGCCGTGACCGCAACGACCACCCAGCACAGGGTCATCCGTGCTCCCCGACGCGCTCGTTGCAAATACCTGGTGAGGTTTTTCATCGCAGTCCTCCCGTCAGTTGCCAATGTATTGAACCAACGTAAAACGCCGCCGCGCCCACAGGGGCGCGACGGCGCGAAGGGGGGCGTAAAAGGCGCAAATGGAACGCGACTCAGTTAAGCGGAACGCCTGGCCTCGAGCTTGGCCTGAGCGGCCGCCAGACGCGCGAGGGGCACGCGATAGGGCGAGCAGGACACGTAGTCCACGTCGGCCGCGTTAAACAGGGCCTTGATGGACTTAGGGTCGCCGCCGTGCTCACCGCACACGCCAAAGTGCATGTCGGGATTGGTGGCACGACCCTTCTCGACGGCCATGCGCACGAGCTCCAGCACCGCCGAGTCGATAGTCTCAAAGGGGTTATCCTTCAAGATCTTCTTGTGCATATACAGCGGAATGAACTTGGCCTCGGCGTCGTCACGGGAGAAGCCGAAGGTCGTCTGGGTAAGGTCGTTGGTGCCAAAGCAGAAGAAATCTGCGTGAAGGGCGATCTCGTCGGCGACCATGCAGGCGCGCGGCAGCTCGAGCATCGTGCCCACGGGAATGTTGAGCTCGACGCCCTCCTCGGCGGAAACCTCGGCGATCACGCGCTCGATGACCTCGCGGGTCTGGACATGCTCGGCCGTGATGGAAACGAGCGGAACCATGATCTCGGGGCGCGGGTCGACGCCTTCCTTGATAAGGCGAGCGGCAGCCGTTGCCACGGCACGGACCTGCATGAGCGGCAGGTCACCGAAGACGACTGACAGGCGCACACCGCGCAGGCCGAGCATCGGGTTGGACTCGACCATGCCGTCGATACGGCGCAGGCGGGCACGCAGGGCGGCAAGCTCTTCCTCGCTGGCGCCGGCGGCTTCCTTCTTGGTGATGGCGACCTCGAGCTCGCGAGGATTATCCAGGAACTCATGAAGCGGCGGATCGAGCAGGCGAACGACCACATCGCGACCGGACATGGTCTTGAACATCGCCAAGAAGTCCTCAGTCTGGACCTTGAGCAGATCGGCCAGGGCCTGCTGCTTCACAGCCTCGTCGTCGGACAGGATGAAGCTCTGGATAATGTTCTTGCGATCGCCCAGGAACATGTGCTCGGTACGGCACAGACCGATGGCCTCGGCGCCAAACTCGAGCGCGAGCTCGGCATCCTCGGGGTTGTCGGCGTTGACGCGCACGTGGTTGGCGTGACCGTCGGTCTCGTCCAGACGGATCTCGTCGGCCCAGGACAGGATGGTGTCCAGGTCGCCGGTGAGCTCAGCGGAGACCAAATCGACAGTGCCATCGACGACGATACCCTGAGTGCCGTCGATGGAGATGATGTCGCCCTCGTGCAGCACGCGATCGCTGCCCTCGATACGCACGGCCTTCTCGGCCGCGTCGATATGGAAACGCTCGACACCGCAGACGCAGGGCGTACCCATGCCGCGGGCGATAACGGCGGCATGGCTCGTCTTGCCACCGTGGCTGGTCAGGATGCCCTCGGCGGCGACCATGCCCTTCAGGTCGTCGGGGTTGGTCTCCCAACGAACCAGAATGACCTTATGACCCTCGTTGGCGCGCGCGACAGCGTCATCGCTCGAGAACACGACCTGGCCCACGGCGGCCCCGGGGCTGGCGTTCAGACCGCAGGCCAGGGCCTCGTACTTCTTGGAGGCGTCAAACTGCGGGTGCAGAAGCTGGTCGAGCTGCGCGGGATCGATGCGGCTCACGGCCTCCTCGCGGGTGATCAGACCCTCCTCAACCATTTCGATAGCGATGCGCAGGGCTGCAGTAGCAGTGCGCTTACCCACGCGGGTCTGAAGCATCCAGAGCTTGCCCTGCTCG
>URZN01000355.1 GCA_900552345.1 uncultured Collinsella sp.
GGCAAACCGCGTCCGCCACTCCGAAAGGACTGCGATAGTAGCTCGTCCGCCTGGTCGGCGCTTCGGCGGCGCGGGCGATGGCGGATGAGGAAAGGCGGTCGGAGCTGTCCACCAACGAGAACATCAAGGGAACCAGCGCATGCTCGAGCGCCTGAACGGGGCTGCGCGCGACGTTTCCCGCCGAAAGCACCCCGCGCCTTTTGCACGACTCGGACAAACGCCGGAAGCTCGAGCGAACGGTGGGGAAGAACCTCAGCAGTACGAGCACGCCCACGATCAGGCGCTTCGGAATGCGAGCCTTCGCCAACGCGGCGCTGATAAGCCCCGGAGGGGAAAGCGCCACCGCGAAGAACGCAACCATGATGGGATAGGTTTTGATCGCGGCGTAAAAATGAACCGGCGAGAAAACGATCACAGTCATCTTCCCGTATGCAAGCGCCAGGCACGCGCCCCACAGCGCCGCGTAGAAAACCAGCATCTTGAAAGCCATGGAACGCTGTCCGCACGCAGCAAGGTAGAGCAGTAAAAAGCAGGTCAGCGCAGGCGACAACCGCACGCTGTCCACCAGGGAAACCGTCGCGATCGTCGCAGCCAGCACGATGGACTTCGTCGCCATGGAGAACCGTTCCCCGTCGGGCGACGCCGACGAACGCCCGACGGCGCGAGCGCCCGATGAGAACCGCTCGTTTCGGATGCCCTCCTCCACGTCAGATCACCCCTGCCTTCAGGAAGTGCTTCCTCATCAGACGCTTGCCCACGAGGGCTCCCAGGAATCCGGCGAACGCCGTGAGAGCGACTATGAACACGATCCATTCTGCATTCCCGTAGTACTTGAGGTACGCGTTCACGTACTCCTCGCCCATCATCCTCACTTCCGCAAGCTCTTGCAGGTACCCCTGAAGGTTGACCAGTATGGGGATGATCGACGACAGCGAGTACAGCGCGCTGAACGTCGCCCACGCCGCTACGATGCGGTTCGGCTTAGCCCGCTGCGCGGCCGTGCGCAGGAACAGCGCATCGATAGCCAAACCTCCCACCAGGTAGAACGGCAGCATGTACCACAGGTTTCCGAACATGAGGTACACCAGCGCCATCACGCACGCGTAGAACGCCGTGACGCCGAAGCGGTTCACCCTCATAACCATGAGCATGTACAACGGCGCAACCACCAAAACGTACGTCGCCGCCATGAACAGCATGGAGAAATCCACACCCAGCATGGTAACCGACCCCACCACGAACATGACGACGATCATCAAGGCGCTGAACAGCACCGCGGTGACGACCTCCTTGACGCCCCACATCTCGAACGCGGCCCCTTTGCGGGACTTCGACGTCTCATAAGGCGAATGTTCTATATCGACCTCTCTTTCCCATGCGTTTTGCATGTCTTGGTTCATCTGATGTTCCGGCACCGAACGCGCCGGATCGAATCCGAAGCGCTACTGCTCGCTGGCCAGCCGCCAACCGGCCGCCTGCTGGCGCTCGCGCCAAAACGACCGATACCGGCCGGGCACCTTCACCAGATCGCCGTGGGTTCCCTGCTGGGTGATGCACCCCTTCTCTAGGACGGCTATCTGATCTGCGGCGGCGATGGTGGACAAGCGATGGGCTATGGCGATGACCGTGCGATCGCGCGCCAACTCGTGCATAGCCTCCACGATGGCCGCTTCGTTTTCCGCATCGAGCGCGGCCGTGGCCTCGTCGAACAGCACGATGGGCGAGTCCTTCAGCAAAGCGCGCGCGATAGCGACGCGCTGGCGCTCTCCGCCCGAAAGGCGGCAGCCTCCCTCGCCCACGGGCGTGTCCCATCCCTGCTCCAGACGGGCGGCCACCTCGTCAAGGCGCGCGACGTGCGCGGCGCGGCGCACCTCCTCGGGCGTTGCGTCGGGGCGCCCCGCCAGCACGTTCTCCTCGATGGTTCCGTCGAACAGGTACACGTCCTGGAACACGAGGGATATCTGCTGCATGAGCTCGTCGGGACGCATGTCGCGCACGTCCACCCCGCCTACGCTCACGCCTGTCTCTTATACACATCTCCGAGCC
>URZN01000356.1 GCA_900552345.1 uncultured Collinsella sp.
AGATAGGCTCCGGTCTCGTGGGCTCGGAGATGTGTATAAGAGACAGCTCCAACAGTGTGCCGGACGTGCAGCTCAACACCGACGTGACCGGCAGCAGGTGGAAGGACTACCCCAGCAACGGGCAGGTGTCCGGCGCTAAAGACCAGATCATCACCGTGGTGGAGGCCAAAAACGGCAAGGCCGTGAAGGCCGGTACCGCGAAACTGCCCGCCCCCACCGCCTGACACACTGCGAGCGCCACCCCGCACAGTCACCACCGACACCACCACGAAAGGACAACACAAATGACAGACGCTATGCTGAGTTTCGACACCACGCGGGCACGCAAAATCAAGCACGTGCAGATCGACGGCACCACATACGAGATTCGCCCAATGGGAGCAAAGGAATATTTGCAGTTGAGTTCCCGCGCCCAGCAGATCGACAAACTCCAGTCCAACGGTGGCGATCTGAAGAACATCATCCCGTTGCAGGATGAGATGTTCGCCATGATCACCCCACTGTTCTCCCCCGCCGAGGAATTCGAGGCGTGGGCGGAGGAATGCAAGCGAGATGCGGAATTCGCGTATCGGCAGGTGATGAGCGAACTCGTCCCGTTGTGCATGCCGGACGTACACGCCAAGGGCTGAGAGCATGCACGACCCTAACGAGGGTTTGACACCGGACGAGATAGCCGCGCTGGATAAGTGGGAGGCCAAACGAGACCGTAGGCTTGCCGCTGACGATAGCGCGGCTTATCGCATGCTCGCCAAACTCGGCAGATATTACGGGTGGGGCGCGGTCGAGGCCGTTTTGAAAAACCGTCTCGACCCGGTGACAATGATTAATCTCGTACGCGCCGGGGACGAGCTCAACGCGGAGGAAAGCGTGAGCCGTTTGAGAGACAATGCGGAGGGCATCGGCATAGCGTTCGGCAAGCACGGCCAGCAGGCATTCAGGCAGGCCGCGCGGCTGCGCACTGGAAGGGACTAGGTTATGGCTGACGGTACTCTCACACTCGACGCGACGATCAACACCGCCAAGTACAAGAGCGGTGCGAAAGAGATCGAGTCCAGCAACGAGCAGGTCAAACGCAGCTCGCAGGACGCGGACAACGCCACCAAAAAGATAGGCAGTGGCGCGGGCGAAAGCTCCGGCAAATTTGCTGCAGCGTGGAGCAAGGCCGGTGACATCGCCAAAAAAGCGCTTGTAGCAGGAGTGGCCGCAGCTGGCGCGGCCATTGTCGGACTCGGCAAGAGCGCCGTAGACGCTTATGCGGCGTATGAGCAGGCGGTCGGCGGCGTAGATACCCTATTTAAAGACTCCAGCGCGACCGTGCAAAAATACGCGGCGCAAGCGTACAAGACTGCCGGTGTCAGCGCCAACGAGTACATGAGCCAGATAACGAGTTTTTCCGCTTCGCTGATCGGCTCTCTGGGCGGGGATACCGCCAAGGCCGCCGAGATGGGCAATCAGGCCATTATGGACATGTCGGACAACGCCAACAAGATGGGTACCGACATAGGCACCATACAGCAGACCTACCAGTCGCTAGCCCGTGGCAATTACGCCATGCTCGACAATCTCAAACTCGGGTACGGCGGAACGAAGGCCGAGATGGCGAGGATGATCAAGGATGCGAACGCGGTCAAGAAGGCCAACGGCGAGATGGCCGACCTGAGCATCGACTCGTTCTCGGACGTGACCGAGGCCATCCACATCATGCAGGACAAGATGGGCATAACCGGCACTACGGCGAGGGAGGCGGCCACCACCATCGAAGGCAGCGTGAACATGATGAAGGCGGCTTGGAAGAACTGGTTGACAGCGCTCGGCAACCCTGACGCAGACCTGCGCTCCATGACACAGCAACTGATAGATGCTGCCGGTACCGTCATGCAAAACGTCATGCCCAGCATCGTCGAGGTGATGAAGGGCATGGCCGCCGAACTACCCAAAGTCCTCTCCAGCGTATTCTCCGGCTTGGGCGGGGTGATATCGCAGATCCTGAGCCTGTCTCTTATACACATCTGACGCTGCCGACGATCTTACGCGTGTAG
>URZN01000357.1 GCA_900552345.1 uncultured Collinsella sp.
ACCGTGCTCCCTCCGACGCGCTTTCGACCGGTATGATCGACAACGCCTGCCGCGTGGCTATCGAGGCCGGCATCGACCCGGTGGTCGCCATCTCTATGGCGTCCCTGTCTACGGCTGAGGCGTTTGGCCTGGACCACGGTTGCCGCGACCCGCACGAGCTGCGTGGCGCCATCGCCCCGGGCAAGCGTGCCGACCTGCTGGTACTCAACGACCTGACGTTTGCCATGGCTCCGCATCGCGTGTATGCCGCCGGTGCTTTGGTGGCGCAGGACGGCACCTTTGTGGGCGAGATTGCACCCGAGATGGCCGAGGTTGCGGCCCTTGCCGATGAGCTGCGCGCCTCCGTTAAGCTGCCGAAGCTTTCGCTCGACGTGTTCGACTATGCCTTTAAGCCGGGCGAGGCTGTGATTGACGTGGTGCCGGGTAAGGCCATCACGGGCATGGCTCGCCCCGAGAGCGCCGAGGGCCTGCGCCGCATTATGCTGATCGAGCGCCATGGCCGCGGCGTGTCGCTGCAGGCCGAGGGCGTCGACGGCGACGGTCCCGCTGGCCTGGGTCTTGTCGGCAAGCATATCGGTCGCGGCTGGGTGCGCGGCTTTACCATCACGGGTGGTGCCATCGCCTCGACGATCGGACACGACTCGCACAACGTGTGCGTGGTGGGCGACAACGCCGCCGATATGATGGCTGCTGTCGAGGCCGTGGGCCAGGGCGGTCACGTGCTGGTGCGCAACGGCGAGGTCGTGGCGCGCATTCCGCTGGCGCTCGGTGGCCTGATGAGCGAAGGCACGGCCGAGGACGTTGCCGCGCAGCACGACGACTTTATGGTTAAGGCACGCGCCATGGGTATTGAGCCGCCGCTCGACCCCATCATGGGCATCATCTTCCTGCCCCTACCGGTCATCCCGACGCTCCGCATTCGCCCCGAGGGCATGTTCGACGTCACCACCTTCACCTACGCCGACTAGTCATTGGGGACGTTCTTAAACGACTAGTCGTTGGGGACATTCTTTGGCGGGCTGCCTGACGCCGCGACCGTAGGCCTCTGGCATGTGTGAGC
Organism: uncultured Collinsella sp.; assembly: GCA_900552345.1. GTDB lineage: Bacteria > Actinomycetota > Coriobacteriia > Coriobacteriales > Coriobacteriaceae > Collinsella. The sequence goes on from URZN01000357.1 coordinate 1,061, forward strand.
TATTTGCCAGGTCCTTGTAACGTTTACGCCCGCGGAGTCTTATTTGAGCTCCCTTTGGGTACGTTGGAATCGGATACACGTTCGATTCCAACAAGCCCGAAGGGAGCTTTTCTATGTTTAAACTGATTGCATCCGATATGGACGGCACGCTGCTTGACGAAAACGGCCAGGTGCCTCCCGAGACCTACGAACTGATTTTGGCGCTACGCGAGCATGGCGTGCATTTTGCCGCATCGTCAGGTCGCCGCTACGATCGTCTGTGCGAGTTCTTTGCGCCCGTTCGCGACAAGATGGACTTTGTCGCAGCTAACGGTGCCCAGGTCTACGCCGACGGCAAAATGGTAGACCGCGAGGTGTATTCGCACCTGGCGATTCGAAAGCTCGCCCAGGCCGTCGCGACGTTTCCCAATCTGCATCTTGCGCTCTTCGACCGAACCAAGTCCTTTTTGCTCGATGACGAGTGCAAGTTCGTGCGCGAGGTCGATAAGGACCTTCCCAATGCCGAGCGCATTTGGGAGCTGCCCGATCCCAGCGTAAATATCATCAAAGCGAGTATCTTTTGCGACGACGGTGCCGTTATGGACAGTGCGTACGTGCTGCAGCGCGAACTCGGTCAGCTCTTTACTTTTGCGCCTTCGGGCAACGCGTGGATCGATGCCATGCAGCCCGGTGTGTCGAAGGCCTCGGGTATTGCACAGCTCGCGGAGCATTATGGCATTGGGCGCGACGAGGTTATGGCGTTTGGCGACTCGATGAACGATTACGAGATCATTCGCTTTGTCGGCACGGGCTGCGCGATGGAAAACGTGCGTCCTGCACTCAAGGCCGTTGCCGATCGCGTGGTGGGGCGCAACCGCGACCACGCCGTCCAGCAGGAACTTCGCCGTGTTCTGGAGAGCCTCGCCTAATCCGGCAGTTAGGGACGTTCCTTTTAATATGAGCAGGACATTGTCAAGAGGCAAAATCGGGCCTGG
>URZN01000358.1 GCA_900552345.1 uncultured Collinsella sp.
GTTGATGAAGATGCTTGATGAAGGGAGTGGGTTATCGTCGCGGTTGAGCAGGTGGTACAGGGTCTTGGACGCGATCTTGGCGGCAACGGCGGTGCCGATGGCCAAGATACCTGCCCAGATGATGTTGTGGACCCATCGTTGTGCAAAGAAATGAAGAATTGGCTCAAACAATTCCATGTAGGGAAACCTCCTCATGATCGTTCAACCATGATACCCACCAAAAAGCCCGTCCGATCACATCGGACGGGCTTCTGTGCTTGATATAAGGTCTGCACGGCGGGGCTGCAAGGTCCGGCGGTGTAGCTTAGCGGCGGCGCTTCCAGATAATGCCGAGCATGATGACGATGATGCCGCCAATGAGGCATGCGCCGACCACGGCCAGCGTACGGTCTCCCGTTGCGGCAAGCTTGCCGGTGGTCTTCTTGGTGGTGGCCTGCGTGGTCGTCGTGTCCGTCTTAGGTGAGGGCTTAGGCGTCAGGGCCGGTGTAGGCGTGGGATCCACGGCTGCGGAGCCGAAGCTGATGGTGCCGGCGAGTCCGGCCATCTTGTTCTCCCAGCCATTCTGTCCAATCAGTGCCCTCAGCGCTGACTCGCAGGTGCCCCACTCGGTGTGCTTGGTGGCGTTTGCGAAGGTGGGGAAGTCGGTCGTGTTGGTGATAATGTAGTTGTTGGTGGCGACGGTATAGGTCTTGGCGGGGTCGAGCGTGCTGCCGTCTTTGGTGAGCGTGGCACTCACGATGCGCTTGCCTTCAGACTGCGTCCAGTCGATTTTTACGTTGATGCCGCCAAAGGAAAGAACGCTGCCGGAGTCGTTGGGCCACTTGTACATGTCCTGGGCTTCCTGCTCGGTGTGGCCGGCTGCGACGTAGGCTTGCTGAAGTTCGTAGCTGTCATTGCATTTGTCGCTAATTTCCAACGAGTGCTCAAGCGCTGCGAGGAAGTCCGCGCCGGTCATGGTCCAGGTCTCCAAGGTGTTGCCGTAGGGCGAGATGGCGATGACGTTGCCGGCGGTCACGTTGCCCGCCGCGATGCCACCGCGGATGCCGCCCGCGTTTTCGATAGCGAGGTCCGCGCCCGTCAAATTAAGATAAGAACCGCAGATCACATGTCCGATGGTCTGGGCTTTAGCGGTGTCGCCTGCTTCGCTGGGGCGGAAATCGGTAGTGCGCACCATCTCCCAGCCATGTGTACCCGCCGCGTCCTCGCCATAGAAATAGTTGGCGGTGGATGTGCCGAGTACCTTGTTCGATTCGATTTCAAAGGCGTCGTCGAGCGGCTTGATTTTGTTGTTGCGGACCTCATCAAGGATGTTCTGGTTGTTGGGGTCTGCCAAAAGGTCGTCGACGTCCTTGGCGGCGTAGAGTGTCTCAGCGCTGTCGCCTGCGGAGACCGTCACTATGTCGTCGTTGGTGCTTTCGGTACCCTTGGTGTCGCACTCATAGGGAATGGAAAGCAGACCAACCTCGGCAAAGGCGCTGCCCGCCTCGACGACGCGGACCGGCTTGCCATCGGCCCCCGTTACGTTCTCGTTTAAGTTGATGTGCTCGTGGCCTGCGACCAGGGCATCGACGCCATTGAGCTGTGCGGCAAAGGCCTTGGCGTTGAGCGTATGTGCGATACAAACGACAACGTTGCAGCCCTCATCCTCGCGCAGTCGCTTGGCCTCGGCATTGATGGCGTCCGCCGCACCCGAGAACGACGTGCCCTCGACCAGGTCCGCGCGCAGCGAGGAGCCCAGCGACTCATCCATGGCTCCGATGACGCCGACCTTAATCTTGTAGTTAAACGTGGAACTGTCCTCGTCGTCCTTCCAAGTGCGGTTGAGCGTCTTGGTGATGCTCGAGCTCCATACGCCGTTCGAAGACGTTGCATTCGCACAGAGCATGGCGAAGGGCGTGCCGGTGGTGCTGTAGCCGGTCATGGTGCGGAGTTTGTCCGCGCCGTAGCTCCAGTCGTGGTTGCCCGGTGTGGTCGCGTCGTAGCCGTTCGCATAAAAGGTGTCCATGAGCTCGGCGATGCTCTTGCCCT
>URZN01000359.1 GCA_900552345.1 uncultured Collinsella sp.
TCGATACGTAAAGGAGCGTATACATGGATTTGGGTATTTCCACCAACCCCACGCCAGAGCTCTACACCATTAAGGTAACCGGCGAGATCGATATCTCTAACGCCGATAGCCTGCGCAATGCTATCGACCTGGCGCTCGAGCAGCCCACTGAGGCCGTTGAGCTCGATTTTGCCCAGGTGAGCTACATCGATTCGACGGGCATTGGCGTGCTCGTGGGCGCCGCGCACCACGCGGTCGACCACGGTAAGCGCTTTAGCTGCACTAATGTGCAGCCCCAGGTGATGCGCGTGGTTCAGCTGCTGGGCGTCGACCAGGAGATTTCGATCACGGCGGCATAATCTTTGCCCCCAAAAGGGCGTGCCGTTTGGCATATGTTTGTGATGCGCTCGGACGTTTTGGCGTCCGGGCGCTATACTTGACCGAATGAATAGACGAGTTCCGGCCGAATGGCGCGGTGCGGGCTCGACTCACATCGAGCCTTGGAGGTATGTGTGTTTGGTATTGGAGAGGGTGAGCTCGCGATCATCGTGGTCTTCGGCTTTTTGCTGTTTGGCCCGGATAAGCTCCCACAGATGGGCCGCACGATCGGCCGTGCCATTCGTCAGTTCCGCGAGACGCAGGAAAAGATGACGGCCGTTGTTCAGTCCGAGATCATCGATCCGGTAAGCGAGGCTGCTTCGGCTCCGGTCAAGCCCAAGAAGGCTGCCGTCGATGACGATTCCGATGCGGACGAGGATGCCGCCGGGACGGCTGCACCCGCAAAGAAGGAGACCTTTGCCGAGCGCCGTGCCCGCCTTGCCGCCGAGAAGGCCGCGAGCGAGGGTGCCACCGAGGACGAAGGTATTGCCGAGGAGGCCGAGAACGCAGAGCCTGCCGCCGCTGCCGCCGCCGCCGAGCCCGAGTCTGCTGCAGAGCCGGAACCCGAGCCCGAGCCGGCAGAGCCCACGACGGCCGACCTCTATGCCCGTCGTCCCCGCAAGCGCAAGGCCGTCGTCGACCAGCTTGCCCGCGAGCTCGAGGCCGAGGACGATGCCGCTGCCGATGCCCCGAAGGGAGACGATGAGTAATGCCTATCGGACCTGCGCGTATGCCGCTCTTCGATCACCTGGGAGAGCTCCGTCGCCGCCTGACCATCGTGGTCGTGTCGGTGTTTGCCGCCGCTATCGTGCTGTATTTCGCCACGCCTGTTGTGCTCGACATCCTGGAAGATCCCATCCGCTCCTTTGTGCCGGACGGTAAGTTCTACATCACTACCACGCTCGGCGGCTTTGGCTTGCGCTTCTCGCTGGCCATCAAGATGGCCGTTGTCATGTGCACGCCCATGATCATCTGGCAGATCTTGGCGTTTTTCTTGCCGGCGCTTCGCCCCAACGAGCGCAAGTGGGTCGTGCCCACGGTGCTCGCCTCGACGGTGTTGTTCTTCCTGGGCGCTATCTTTTGCTACTTCATCATCATCCCTGCAGGCTTTGAGTGGCTCATCGGCGAGACCTCGGCCGTCGCTACGGCGCTGCCCGACCTGGAGAACTACGTCAACATGGAGCTGCTCTTTATGATCGGCTTTGGTGTGGCGTTTGAGTTGCCGCTCATCATCTTCTACCTGTCTGTTTTCCACATCGTGTCCTACGCGGCCTTCCGCAGCGCCTGGCGCTACGTGTACGTGGGCCTGCTCGTGGGTTCTGCTGTGATCACGCCCGACGGCTCGCCCGTTACGCTGGGCCTCATGTATGGCGCTCTGCTCTCGCTCTACGAGATTTCGCTTGCCATCGCTCGCGTGGTCATTACCGCGCGCGAGGGCAAGGAGGGCCTGTTTGTGAGTCGTCTGGACCTGTTCTCGGACGATGAGGACGACGAGGAGTAAATCGGTATGCACGAGGTTGGCATTGTCAACGGCATACTCGATACAGTGATTCGCGCGGCGCGTGGGGCGGGGGCCTCGCGCGCCGTTTTGGTAACGCTGCGTATCGGGGATATGACCGAGGTCGTGCGCGAGGCGCTCGACTTTGC
>URZN01000360.1 GCA_900552345.1 uncultured Collinsella sp.
CCATCGCGCGCGCCACGCTGCACAACATCGACGAGATCCGTCGCAAAAACGTGCACGAGGGCGACACCATCATCGTGCACAAGGCGGGCGACGTGATTCCCGAGGTCGTGGGCCCGGTGCTCGACAAGCGTCCGGCCGATTCGGTCGACTGGCAGATGCCCGAGGTCTGCCCCGTGTGCGGCAGCCCCGTGGTCCACGAGGATGGCGAGGTTGCCTACCGCTGCGTCTCCATCGACTGCCCCGCACAGCTCAAGGAGCGCTTGCTCCACTGGGTGAGCCGCGGCTGCATGGACGTCGACGGCCTGGGCGACGAGATCGTCGACAAGATGATCGCCGCCGGCCTGATCCACGATGTCGCAGACTTCTACCAGCTCACGGTCGACGACATCGCCGGCCTGGACACGGGCCGCACCTATGCCAGTTCCAACAGCAAAAAGGGCGTCAAGAAGGGCGACCCCATTCCGGTGGGCCTCAAGACGGCCGAAAAGATCGTCGCCGAGCTCAACAAGTCCAAGAGCCAGCCGCTCGGTCGCGTGCTGTTTGCCCTGGGCATCCGCCACGTGGGCAAGAGCGTGGGCGAGGTCATCGCCGAGCGATTCCTGTCGATTGACAAGCTCGTCTTGGCGAGCGAAGAGGACATCGCCGAGTGCGAGGGCATCGGTCCTAAGATTGCGGCGAGCGTCAAGCAGTTCCTGGCCGTGCCCGAGAACCTTGCCGTGCTGGAGCGCCTGCGCCAGGCGGGCCTGTCGCTCGAGGTCGATTTGAGCGCCGCGCACGCGCAAGCCGCAGCCGACGCTGGCGTGGCAGGCGAGCTCGCCGACGCACAGCCGCTTGCGGGTCTGACCTTCGTGCTGACCGGTACGCTCGTCAACCGCACGCGCGATGAGGCGGGCGCGGCGCTCAAGGTGCTCGGCGCCAAGGTTTCGGGCAGTGTGTCGAAGAAGACGAGCTATCTGGTCGCCGGCCCCAAGGCAGGCTCCAAGCTCACCAAGGCCGAGCAGCTGGGTGTGCCCGTGCTGGATGAGGACGCACTCGAGCAGATCCTGGCTACTGGTCAGTTGCCCCAGGCTTAAGGCGTCGATAGCCAAATTGAAGATCCGCCCGGGAAGCATGATGCCTTCCGGGCGGTTCTTACTTTGCTGGGGAAACCGGCACCGTGATCTGCGTCACTCGGGTCGCCGGGTCGTCGCTGACGATGCCGTCGATGAGGGCGATTTCGCGTTGCCCCGCTACGCCATCAGTTTGTCAAAAGCTCCGCGGCGGTTGAGCACGGTAAACGCGACAACACAGATGACTGCCGACAAAATCGACCCGCACGGCGAGGCGATACCCATGGGAAACAACGTATCGGAATAGGCGTTCGACAGCAGCCACGCGCCCGGCACGCGAATGAGCGCTACGGCCAGCACGTTGTGCGCAAAGCCGATGTAGCTCTTGCCGTATGCAGCGAAAAAGCCGCTAAAGCAAATGTGGATGCCGGCAAAAATCGCGTCGAAAATGTAGCTGCGCATATAGCCGGTGCCGGCGGCGACCACCGCGGCGTCCTTGGCAAAAAAGCCGATAAACGCCGGCGCCACCAGCCACATCAGCGCCGTGATCAGGCAGCCATACACTACCGAGATTGTCATGGCGTCCTTGAGCACCTGACGTGCACGATCGCCCTTGCCCGCGCCGGCGTTTTGCGCCGTGAGCGCGCTGACGGTGGCACCCATGGAACTCGGCACAATGAACAAAAAGCTGATCATCTTCTCGACCAGGCCCACGGCGGCGGCGTCGACCAGGCCGCGATGGTTGGCGATGACGGTGATAAACATAAAAGCCACCTGGATGCAGCCGTCCTGTACTGCCACGGGCACGCCGATCTTAAGAATGCTGCCAAGCACTTCGGGCTGGGGGCGCAGATCGCTGTGCTTAACGTGGATGTTCGTGCGGCGGCTCTTAAGCCACACGAGCGCGAGGGCAACGCCTGTCTCTTATACACATCTCCGAGCCCACGAGAC